>NZ_JBEOSB010000047.1:0-62541 GCF_040302705.1 Streptomyces sp. NPDC097640 | reverse complement strand
GTGAGGGACTGGCCTATGACACAAGCCAGGGAGAGCATTGGCTATGAATTCACCATTGCAACTCCACTTCTTACGGTGCGACTTCGTGTCGCACATTTGCTGGTGTAGGCCGGGTCGACGGCGACGATGGTGATGCCGAGTTCGGCCGCCATCGACATCAGCCGGGCCCGCAGCTTGGCCACGGGCATGCCGGAGATGAGGTTGCGGAAACGTTTGCGGCGGCCGTGCTTCTCGCGGGTGGTCTCGGCGGTGAAGTCGAGGTCTTCGAGTGCGATCGACAGGCCGTGGTGCTCGGCCCAGTGCAGCAGGCGGATCAGGGCGTGCCTCACCTGCGCGTCGCGGTGCTGGGCGGTGCCGGACAGGTCGTAGAAGAAGCGCCGGGGACTGCCGGTGGGGTTGCCGTGTTCGTCGAGGCGCCAGGCGGCCAGGTGATCGGCGTTGGTGTCGAAGCCGATCAGGCCACCGGCGCGGGCCGCCGCCAGGGGGACCGTCTGGACCGGGGGGATCGTCCAGGACGCGGTCAGATACCAGCGCCCCCGGAGGGTGTCTTCGTGGATGCGGTAGGCCACGGCCCGGTTCGCTGCCACGCGGTCGGCCCACTGCTCACCCCGGTGCGCGAACGACACCTTCGCCGCCAGCACGTACCGGCCGTGCGGCGCGTTCGCCAGGTGCGCCAACGGCGCGGGCAGCTTGACCGAGACCTCGCCGTCGTTGGTGACGCGGATGGTCTCGTTGCCGAACCTTTTGCCGGACTCACCGTCCGCGGCCAGGAGCCGGCGCCCGGCCTGCCACCGCGTGCGCCACTGCTCCTCGGTGAGCTGTGCCTGCTCCAGATGGTGCCGGGTGTTCAGCAGCCGCTTCCCGCCGCGCACGACGTGCACGACCCCGGCCTCACGGTCCGCTCGCACCGTCTGAAGCTGGTCTTCGAGCACGCGCAGGCGGCGGGACTTGGCGAACCACTCCTGCCGTGTGCGGTAGCCACCCGGCGCCCGCTTGGTGCCCCTCTCGCCCACGGGCACAGACAGCCGGTGGGTGACCGTCTCGATCCCGGCCTGGAGGCTCTGGATGTGCGCGAGTTGGCCACGCCGGGCGATCGCCCACTGATCGTGGGTGGCCTTCGTGATCGACCCGGCCCAGCGGGACGAGGACTCCTGCGTGAGAGTGCGCTTGCGCTCGGCCCACTGCTCATTGTCGTGCTCCGGCCCGGCCGCGCACCGCGCTTTGAGATCGCGGGAGGCGAGCGAACCGAGCAGGTCGCCGACCAGGCGCAGCACCGTCTCGTCTCCGGCGGTCAGGCCCTTGAGCCGGGTCCGGATCGCGACGCCCGAGGGGCCGGGCACCACGAACGGCGCCGCCACCTCCCGCAGTCCACCCACCCCTTTCGCCCCCACCCGGTGTCGCAGAAATCCGTCACCACATACAACGACCATCACCGGCGAAGGTCACGAATTCGATGCAAGAACTCCCGTTCCCCGCCAAGAAGTGTGTCCGCCACTGCCCGGGGACTCACTCATACTCATACGCGCCAGAAAATGCTCAAGTGCCCGATCACTATCTGTTACGAACTGACCTCCCTGGGAACGGATCTGATGCCGCGCCTCATGGGCCTGGTCACCTGGGTCGACCACCACACCAGCACGATCCAGGCGGCCCAGGCCGCCTACGACGCCGACGCACCCCTCCCGCCCGCCGTGGCGAACCGGCACTGAAGCCACACGAACCGACTGCGTGCCCCGTCGAGTCACCGAGCGCGGCCCTGGCGTCCGAGCAACAGCGGCCGTCCGGCGCCGGGGGCGCGGCCTCGGACACTGCCCGCCACCTGAAAAGATTCTCCTCGCGGTGTAAGAAACCGCGGCTCTCGGCCACTGCCAGGTGAGAGAGCCAAGATGAGGAGACGGCGCGTGACCGACGCCCAACGCTTCCGTGAGCTGTACGAGGAGTCCTATCCCCGTGTGCTCGCCTACGCCTCGAGCCTGGTGGGCCGGCAGGTCGGTGAGGACATCACCAGCGAGACCTTCGCGGTCGCCTGGCGGCGGATGCGGGACATCCCCGCGCCACCGCTGCCATGGCTGCTCGGCGTGGCCCGCAACCTGACCCGCGAGCTGCGCCGCCGCGACGCCAGGCAGTACGCCCTGGCCGCCGAGGAGGCCCAGCGCATCATCACCTCCGGCGCCCACGTCGGCGACGTGGCCGCGGATGTGACCGAGCGCGAGGCGGCGCTCCAGGCGCTGGCCACGCTGTCGGAGGCGGACCGCGAGGTGCTGACGCTGGTCGCCTGGCAGGGGCTCGGCCCGAGACAGGCCGCGCGCGTCCTCGGCTGCTCCACCGCCACGTTCTCGGTGCGGCTGCACCGGGCCAGACGGCGGCTGGAGCGGGCCATCAACGCGGCCGCGGTCGAGGACTCGGCCGGACTCTCTCGTGACTCTCGCCCGAAAGTGACAGTGAAGGAGCACTGACATGGCACGCAAGCGGCCTGATGTCATGAAGACGCTGGCGGACGCGCGGCCCACGGAACTCGACCCGGAGCATCTGGCCGGTTCCGCGCGCGCCAGGCACGACCTGAGCGCCATCCTGGCCGGCGCGCGGGAGGCGCCGGAGGCGTCGCGGTTCGCCCGGCGGTTCGCCCGGCCGTTCACCTGGCGGTGGGCGCTGCCCGTGGCCGCGACGGCGGCCGTGGCCGGGGTGCTCGTGGCCACCCTGCCCCAGGGCGGCCCGGATTCCGACGGCTCCCGGGCGACGGCCGGGCCCACGGCGGACGGTTCCCGGCACACCCCGGAGAACGGCCGCCTCGCGCTGCTGAACGTGGCCGACCGGGTGGACGTCGAGGCGGGCTCGGGCACGTACTGGCGGACGACCACGCGGTCGGGCTGGATCGGCGTCGTCGCCGAGCCCGGGTCGGACTCCGCCTTCGCGGTCGTCTCCTCCGAGACACAGCGGTGGTCCCACGGCGTACGGCCCGGCACCCGGAGCCTGTGGGTCTCGGGGATCGACGACTCCACCGAACCCCGCACCGAGCGCGACGCGGCGCGGTGGCGGGCCGCCGGATCGCCGAAGGACCTGACGCTCGCCGAGACCGGGTCCGGGGCAGGCGGCAAGCTGGTCTTGCGGATGCACACGGGAGCCGAGAAGCGGCCGACGGTGACCCGGTTCAACCTGGGCGACCAGATCGCCGCCGTGGGCGCGAACAATGTGACCTACGCGGATCTGCGGAAGCTACCCGCCGACACCGCGAAGCTGAAGGAGTACCTGGAGGGCCTCTACGAGGAGGACCGCGGAAGCGAGATCTCCGGCCGCACCGAGTGGATGTGGCGGCAGGCGGCCGAGCTGATCACCCTCCCGGTCAGGCCCGAGGTCCGGGCCGCCGCGTACCGCGTCATCGCGGGCCTGCCGGGCATCCGGTCGCTCGGCGAGGTCACGGACCCGCTGGGCCGTAAGGGGGTCGGCTTCGCCCTGCCCGCGACCGAGCGGCCCGACAACGGGACCGCGCGGTCGGAGCTGATCGTGGACCCGGCGACCGGCGCCCTGCTGTCCGACCAGGAGGTGCTGACCAAGCCGAACGCCAAGGCCGCCGAGGCGGGGCTCACGGCGGGCACGGTGGTGAACTACACCGCAACGGTGAAGTCGGAGTGGACGGACCGGCAGCTCAAGACCCCGAAGTGACCGGGCAAGTCCACCTGTAAGAACCGTCGGCCGGCGGCCATTTCCTTCTGAGAGCACCAACCGAGCAGAAGGAGCACCATGGCCAGGAACGCAGGGCTGCGCATAGCGGTGGCGGTGTGCGCGATCGCACTCGGCTCGTTAGGGGCGCAGGCGAACGCCGCGACCGGCGCGGCGGCCACCACTGCGGCAAGCGCCTCGCCGGACCGGGCGGCCCGCGCCGACACCCCGTGGCAGCTGGGGACGCCGCTGAGCGAGACCGTCTCGACGGAGCTGTGGGACGTCGCCTCGACCGGCGCCAAGGACGCGTGGACGGTGGGCCGGAAGACGGACGGCCCCGCTGGCTCCACCCCTCTGATCAGGCACTGGAACGGCACGGCGTGGGCGGATGTGCCCGCCGCCTCCACCGGCGGCATGCCCGCGCGGCTGGAGGCCGTCGCCGCCTCGGCGCCCGACGACGCCTGGGCGGCCGGCACGCTGGACGACAACATGTCCGCGCCGATCGTGCTTCAGCACTGGGACGGCAAGAAGTGGACGAAGGTCGACCACGCCGCCGCCCCCGAGGGGTCGCTGAGCTTCGTCGGCGACATCGCCACGTTCGGCAGGAACTCGGCCTGGCTGACCGGCTTCGACTGGAACCCGGAGAGCGGCGCCGAGGTCGACTACCTGGAGCGCTGGACCGGCTCCGGGTGGCAGAAGGTGTCCCTCCCCGCCGCACCCGGCGGCCGGACGGTGCGCCCCTCGGACATCGCCGGCACCGGCCCGGACGACGTCTGGGTCACCGCCGACGCCCTGACCGGCGAGGTGGCCGTGCCGCTGCTGTACCACTGGAACGGCAGCGCCTGGACGGTCCGCGAGGTGCCCACCCCCAGTGAGCACCCGACCGGCTGGGTGGCCGGCCACGCCGTGGCCACCGGCCGTAACTCGGTCTACTGGGTCGGCAAGACCAACGACGCGGACGCGCCGACGGCCACCATGGCCGCCCGCTGGACCGGCAGCCGCTGGGAGCCGCTGCCCGCGCTCCCCGTCGACGAGGCGAACGCCGCGGGCGCGGACGGCGCCGGACGGCTGTGGGTCGGCGGCTGGACCCCGGGCGACCCCCACTCCGTGCTGGCCCGCTGGACCGGTACGGAGTGGGCGACCCAGAAGCTGCCCGCCGACGTCACCGAGCACAGCGAGATGTCCACGGTGCTCGGCATCGCCGCCGTCCCAGGGACGAAGGGCGCCCTCGCCGTGGGGACGGCCGGCTGCGCGGCCGACCCCGTCCAGTGCGGGCTGCTGGTCTCACACGACCTGCGCTGACACCCCGTCATTCGTACGGGCCGCATACGCCTGGACGGCGACCCCCTCGTCGTCCAGGCACCGCCCCGTCTCCAGGTCGAAGCGCTGCTTCAGCAGCGGCGAGGCCACGAACGGCCGCTCCCGCACGGAGCCCAGCAGGCCACGCGAGAGCACATAGGCGCCGGTGAACGGATCGCGGTTGTCGATCGCGTACGGCTGCCCCGCGCGGTCCAGGAAGACCGCGACCTGCGTCCCGTCCGGCAGCAGCGCGGCCACCCCGCGCCCCGGGATCAGGTCGGAGAGATCGCAGACCGCGAACCACCGCTGGTCGACGAGGAGTTCCACGCGGACGGCGGTCCGCTCGGGGGCCATGGTCATCGGCTTGCAGTCCCTTCGAGAGTGCGGTCGAGAGTGCGGACGGGGATGCTGGGGCCGGACAGGATCGTCAGGTCCGGCTTGACCTGGTCGCGCTCGGGCACGAACTTCACCGTCGGATCCGGCGCGTCCGGCGCGTTGACGAAGGACACGAAGCGCCGCAGCCGCTCCGGGTCGTCGAGGGTCTCGGCCCACTCGTCGCGATAGCCCGCCACATGGTCGGCCATCAGCGACTCCAGCTCGGCGCACAGCCCCAGCGAGTCGTCGACCACCACGTCCCGTACGTGGTCCAGGCCGCCCTCGATCCGCTCCAGCCAGGCGGAGGTGCGCTCCAGCCGGTCCGCGGTGCGGATGTAGAACATCAGGAACCGGTCGATGAGCCGGATCAGCTGCTCGTCGTCGAGGTCCTGGGCGAGCAGATCCGCGTGGCGCGGGTCCGCGCCGCCGTTGCCCCCGACGTAGAGGTTCCAGCCGTTCGAGGTGGCGATCACCCCGAAGTCCTTGCCGCGCGCCTCCGCGCACTCGCGCGCACAGCCCGAGACGGCCGACTTCAGCTTGTGCGGGGAGCGCAGCCCCCGGTAGCGCAGCTCCAGGTCGATGGCCATCCGCACCGAGTCCTGCACGCCGTAGCGACACCAGGTCTGCCCCACGCACGACTTCACGGTGCGCAGCGCCTTGCCGTACGCGTGCCCCGACTCGAAACCGGCGTCCACCAGCCGCGCCCAGATCAGCGGCAACTGGTCCACGCGGGCGCCGAACAGGTCGATCCGCTGCCCGCCGGTGATCTTCGTATAGAGCCCGAAGTCGCGCGCCACCTCGCCGATGACGATCAACTTCTCGGGGGTGATCTCGCCGCCGGGGATGCGCGGCACGATCGAATACGAGCCGTTGCGCTGGAGATTCGCCAGGAAGTGATCGTTGGTGTCCTGGAGCGCGGCCTGCTCGCCGTCCAGCACATAGCCGCTGGCGCCCACCGTCGGCGCGAGCGAGGCGATGATCGACCCCACGGTCGGCTTGCAGACCTCGCAGCCGTTGCCGCTGCGCGCCTCCTCGCGGCCGTGGCTGTCCAGCAGCGCCGCGTAGGTGGTGATGCGCAGCGTCCGGACGATCTCGTACAGCTCGGCCCGGGTGTAGGAGAAGCAGCCGCACAGCCCCTTGTCGACGCTGACGCCGCTCGCTTCGAGTTCGTCGTTGACCAGCGAGGTCAGCGCCTTGACGCAACTGCCGCAGCCGGTGCCCGCCTTGGTGCACTTCTTCACCTCGGGGACCGTGGCGCACTGGTGGTCGGTGACCGCCGCGCGGATCGTGCCCTTGGTGACGTTGTGGCAGTTGCAGATGACCGCATCGTCCGGCAGCGCGGACGGGCCGAGCGCGACGGGCGCCCCCAGCCCGGCCGGCAGCACCAGCTGCTCCGGGGCGATCGGGGGCACGCTGCCGGTCAGCGGCCGCAGCATGCCGTACGACTCGGCGTCGCCGACCAGCACCCCGCCGAGCAGCGCCCCGTCCGAGCCGATCACCAGCTTCTTGTAGACGCCCGCGCGGGAGTCGGAGTACACGACGTCCAGGCAGCCCTCGGCGGTGCCGTGCGCATCGCCGAACGAGGCCACGTCCACGCCCAGCAGCTTGAGCTTGGTGGAGGTGTCGGCGCCCGTGAAACCGCTCTCGCGGCTCGCCTCGGCGATCTCGTCGGCGGCCACGAGTGCCATCTCGTACCCCGGCGCCACCAGCCCGTACACCCGGCCGTCGGCGGCCAGCGCGCACTCGCCGATCGCGTACACCGCCGGGTCGCTCGTACGGCACCGCTCGTCCACCGTGATCCCGCCGCGCTCCCCGACCGTCAGCCCGCAGTCGCGCGCCAGCTGGTCGCGGGGGCGCACGCCCGCCGAGAAAACGACCAGATCGGTGTCGATGGACGAGCCGTCGGAGAGGGCCATCGCGGTGACCGCGCCGTCCGTGTCCGCGGTGATCTCCTTGCCGCCGACGCCCGTGTGCACGACCAGGCCCATGTCCTCCACGGTGCGGCGCAGCGCGGCGCCGCCGCCCTCGTCCACCTGGATCGCCATCAGCCGCGGGTTGAACTCCACGATGTGCGTGGTCAGCCCGAGTCCCTTGAGCGCGCCCGCCGCCTCGAGACCCAGCAGCCCGCCGCCGACCACGGTGCCGGACGAGCAGTTCTTGGCGTACTCCTCGATCTCCAGCAGGTCCTCGATGGTCCGGTAGACGAAGCAGCCCCGGCTGTCCTTGCCCGGCACCGGCGGCACGAACGGATACGAGCCGGTGGCCAGCACGAGCGCGTCGTACGCCACGGTCAGCCCCGAGCGCGCGGTGACCGTGCGCGCGGCGCGGTCGATGTGCTCGGCCGGGTCGCCCAGGTGCAGCTCGATGCCATGGCGGGCCATGAACCCGTCCTCGACGAGGGACAGGTCCTCGGGGGTCCGGCCCGCGAAGTACGAGGTCAGCTGCACCCGGTCATAGGCCGGGCGCGGCTCCTCGCACAGTACGACGACCCGGGCGCGCTCGGTCACGCCGCGCTCGGCGAGGCCCTCCAGGAAGCGCTGGCCGACCATGCCGTGCCCGACGAGCACGATGGTGGGGGCGGGGGCGGTGGCGGGGTTCTGTGCGCTCATCGTCAGGAGCCTCCATCGTTGGTCAGCAGGTGCAGCAAGGGGGTGGAGGGGAGCGGCTCGTCACCCTCCCAGGTACGGGCGAGCGCGCCGACGCTGCCGAGATCGCCGAGCAGAATCCCCCCGACGAGGCGGTCCCCGCGGACCACGACCTTGCGGTACGCGTTCCGCGTGGCGTCGGCCAGCTGCACGACGTCGTCGCCGGGGGCGGGGGTGGTCTCGCCGAACGCGGCGAGGTCGAGGGGACTGGAAGTCGCGGCGAGCGTCAGCCGGGTCAGAGCGCGGCTCCCCGTATACCGCGGCCCGGTATCGCTGCCGTGTGCCGCCCGGTGGCCAGGTTGTGCCCACCCGTGCCGCCCAGCGGCACGATTGCCCACAACCTGGGTGGATCCCGGGCCGGGGTCCGGGGCGGAACCCCGACCGGGGTCCGGGGCGGAGCCTCGATCCGGGTCTGGGGCCGGGCCCAGGGCGGGTTCTAGGGCGGAGCCCCGACCGGGGTCCGGGGCGGAGCCTCGATCCGGGGCTGGGGCGGAGCCCTGGGGGGCTGGGGGGCGGAGCTTCCCAGTTTCGGGAAGGGGCGGGGTGGGGGAGAGAATCCGCGCCAGCACATCCGCCTGGTCCTGGGCCGGGCCGGCCAAGCCGTACAGGACGCCGCCGTGTTCCGCGCAGTCGCCGATCGCGAACACCCGCGGGTCGCTCGTGCGCAGCTCGTCGTCCACGACGACACCGCGCGCCACGTCGAGCCCGGCCGCGCGAGCCAACCCCACGCGTGGCCGGACCCCGCAGGCGAGGACGACCAGATCGGCCTCCAGCGCGTATCCGTCGGCCAGCTCCGCGGCGCTCACCGCGCGCCCGCCGCCGTCCGGGGACCGCGTCCGCAGCCCCCGCACCCGGCACTCCGTGTGGACCTCCACGCCCAGCGCCTCGACGTGCTGGCGCAACACCCGCGACGCCCCCGCGTCCAGCTGCCGCTCCATGAGGTGTTCGCCCTGGTGGGCGAGGACGACCTGGGCGCCGCGCTGGGCCAGGGCCCGCGCCGCGGAGACGCCGAGCAGGCCGCCGCCGATGACGACGGCGCGGACGCCGGGGCGGATGGCCGAGCCGAGGGCCAGGCAGTCGTCCATGGTGCGGAAGGCGTGGACGCCGTCCGGCAGCTCGTGGCCGTGCGGCTCGAAGAGCCCGCGCAGTGGCGGCAGCACCGGGTTGGAGCCGGTGGCCAGCACCAGCGAGTCGTAGGGCACGCGGCGCCCGTCGTCGCAGACGACCTCGCCCGGGTCCCGGTCGAGCCGGACCACGCGTACGCCGCTGAGTCGACGGCCGACGGCGAGGGCCGGGAGGGCGATGACATCGGGGGCGTACCGCCCGGCGAGGACTTCGGCGAGCAGCACCCGGTTGTACGCCGGGTGCGGCTCCTCGCCGATGACCGTCACGTCAACGGAGCCGACGGAGCCGACGGCGGCCGCGGCGAGCTGCTGCGCCAGCCGCGTTCCGGCCATGCCGCCGCCGACGATCACCACCCGCCGGCCGTTGCCCGACTCCTTGTACGACCTCATGCCAGGAAGCGTGCGGGCCGCCTGTTACCCGGCCGCATCACCGCCGTTTCCCTGAAGCAACGCTGCCCTCAGCGCGCCCCGTCAGCCGCTGTGAGCCGCCGTGAGCAGCAGCGGAAGCTCCCGCGGGCTGTTGCCGACGAAGCTGGGGTGCGGGACGAGCCGCTCGTCGGGGACGGCCAGGTCCAGCCGGGGGAAGCGGGTGAACAGCGCCTGGAGGGCGATCGTGGCCTCCATCCGGGCCAGCGGGGCGCCGAGGCAGTAGTGCGCGCCGTGACCGAAGGACAGATGGCGGGCGGCGTCCGGGCGGGCGTGGCGGGTGATGTCGAAGCGGTCGGCGTCCGCGCCGTGGGCCCGGGGGTCGCGCCCGGCGGAGGTGTACGAGACGAGGACGGGGGCGCCCTGGGGGATCACCGTGTCGCCGACGGGCAGGTCGCGGGTCGGGTAGCGGAAGGGGAAGAAGCTGACGGGGCTGTCGTGGCGCAGGGTCTCCTCGACCACATCGCCCCAGGACGCCTTGCCGGAGCGCACCAGCTCAAGCTGGTCGCGGTGGGCGCACAGCGCCCGCACGGCGTTGGTGATCAGGTTGAGCGTGGTCTCGTGACCGGCGATGATCATCAGCAGCAGGGTGCCGATCAGCTCCTCCTCGCTGAGCCGGTCGCCGTCCTCCTCACGGGCGGCGATCAGCGCGCTCGTCAGGTCGTCGCCCGGGGAGCGCAGCCGCGCGGCGGCCACCTGGCCCAGGATGGCGATCATCTCGCGGTTGGCGGCCAGGGCCCGCTCGGGCGCGGTGCGGGTGCCGACGATGTCGTTGGAGAGGGCGTGCAGCCGGTCCTGGTGCTCGGCGTCGACGCCGAGCAGCCGGCAGATCACGCCCATGGGCAGCGGCAGCGCGAAGTGGCG
Organism: Streptomyces sp. NPDC097640; assembly: GCF_040302705.1. Classification (NCBI taxonomy): domain Bacteria; kingdom Bacillati; phylum Actinomycetota; class Actinomycetes; order Kitasatosporales; family Streptomycetaceae; genus Streptomyces; species Streptomyces sp. NPDC097640. Next base: position 52,151 of record NZ_JBEOSB010000047.1, on the reverse strand, counting down.
GCGCAGATCGGCCACGCCGTCGGGGGCCGCGGCGGCGGCCTCGGCCAGCCGGTCCAGGAGCGTGGCGGTCAGCTCCTCGACGGCGGGGCGCAGCCGCTCCACCCGGCGCGGGGTGAACGCCCGGGTGACCAGGGACCGCAGCCGCTTGTGGTCGGCGCCGTCGGCGGTGGTCATGCCCCGTACGGTGGCGAAGGTGGCGAGCGGCCAGCCGGGCGGGATCTCACCGTCCCGCAGCGCGGCGAAGTGGCGGGCGTCCTTGGCGACTTCGGGGTGGGCGACGAACTCCTTGAGCTCCTCGTGCCGGGTGATGGCGTAGGCCGTGACCTCGCCGGGCAGCAGGACCGGGACCGCGGCCCCGCGCTCCCGCAGCCGCTCGTTGACCGCGTGCTGGCCGGCTCCGGTGGGGTCCAGCCGGTGCGGTGCCAAGTCGGCGTGCGATACGGGGCATCGGCCGTCGTCGGTCATCGTCGGTCTCCTGAATCCGGATCCGCTGAATCCGGATCCGCGGTGGGGGCCGTCGCCGCGCCCGCGGCGAGCTGTGGGGCGGTGAACCGCACGGGCAGCCCGGCCAGGTTCTTGGACCAGGGCGAGGTGATCCAGGTCAGCTGGTCCTTCGTCACCGCGAGTTCGAGGTCCGGCAGCCGGTGCCGGAGCGTGTCCACGGCGGTCCGGGTGATCAGCCGCGCCGGGTCCTGTGCCGGGCAGGTGTGCGGGCCCGCGCCGAAGGCGAGGTGCGAGCGGTTGCCGACGACCGGCCGCCCGTCCTCGGGCAGCACCTCGGGGTCGGCGTTGGCGCCCGCCAGGCCCAGGATGAGCATGTCCCCGGCGCGGATGTGCTGCCCGCCGAAGCGCAGATCGCGGGTGGCGTAGCGGCCGGGGAAGTTGGCGGTCGGCGGGTAGCGCCACAGCACCAGGTCCAGCGCGTCGTCGACGGTGAGATGGCCGCCGCTCAGCGAGGAGCGGAAGCCCGGGTCGGTGAGCAGGACCCGTACGGCGTCGGCGATCCAGTTCACGGTGGTCTGATTCCCCGCCACGATGATCACGACGAGGTTGTGCAGCACCTCCTGGTCGCTGAGGCCGACCTCGTGCTCCAGCAGCCAGGAGGTCACATCCGGGCCCGGCTGCCGCTTCTTCCGCTCGATGAGCTCCAGCAGCATCCCGCCCATGCGCCGGTTTGCGCCGGTGGCGGCGGCGGTGGGGGCGACGACGGAGGCGATCGCCTCGACGAGCCGCGGCCCCTGCTCCTCGTCGAGGCCCAGGAGCTGGGTGACGACCTGGAGCGGGAGCATCCGCGCGTACTGCGGCACCAGATCCGCCTCGTGGCGGTCGGCGAACCCGGCGATCAGGCGCTCGGCGGTGGCCCGCACCCGGCGGATCAGCTCGTGCCCGTCGAGCCGGGCCAGCGCCTCGGCGACCGCCTGGCGCATCCGGCGGTGCTGCTGGCCGTCGGCGAACAGCAGCGCGGGGCGCCAGCCGACCAGCGGGATCAGCGGCGAGTCGGGCGGCACCCGGCCGTCGCGCAGCGCGGACCAGCGCCTGGGGTCGTGCGAGAAGTGCTGCTCGTCGCGGGTCAGATGGAGCAGCTCGCGATGGCCGAGCACCAGCCACGCCTCGACGCCGGGGGCGATGGCCACCGGCACCACCGGGCCGTGCTCGCGGCGCATCCGCTCGTACCGCGCGGGCATGTCGCCGTCCAGCCCCGGCCCGTACAGCGGCACCGGGTCGGGCGGCCCGGACGGCGCGCCGACCGTCATGACGCCTCCGTGATGGTCTCTATGAGGTGGGTGACCAGCGAGATCAGTGCCTTGACCGAGGACTTGTGCTCCCGCGCGTCGCAGATGACCAGCGGGGTGTGGGGGAGCAGATCGAGCGCGGAGCGCAGATCGTCCTCGCTGTGCAGCACGCTGTCGGGGAAGGCGTTGACCGCGACGGAGAAGGGGACGTCCAGGTCTTCGAGGTGGCCGATGGCGTCGAAGGACGCCTCCAGGTCGCGGGTGTCGACCAGCGCGAGAGCGCCCAGGGCGCCGCGCGCCAGGTCCTTCCACGCGGGTAGAAAACGCTGCTGCCCCGGCGTGCCGAACAGATAGAGCACCAACTCGCCGCCGAGCGTGATCCGGCCGAAGTCCAGCGCCACGGTGGTCGTGATCTTGGATGGCCGTACGGCGGTGTCGAGCCGGGCGCCCGCCTTGGTCATGGTCGCCTCGGTGGACAGCGGCTTGATCTCCGAGACCGTGCCGATCAGCGTGGTCTTGCCGACGCCCATGGGGCCGACGACAAGGATCTTGGCCGCGCCGGACACGCTGGACTGCACATATATGACGGGTGTGTCGGCCAGATCGTCGGGGTCGGCCGAGTCGTCGGCTTTGTCCGCGTCCGCGTCGTCCTTCATGTCGTCCACGCCGCCCTTGCTGTCCACGCCGCCCCCGCTGTCCACGCTGTCCACGTTTTTCGCACTGTTCATGTCATTCGGGCCGTCCGCTCCAGGCGCTCCGGCCACGCCGTCCGCTCTGGTCCCTCCGGCCGCCCCGGCCCAGACCTCAGAGCTTGCTCTCAAGCCCATCGAGCACCTTCCTCAGCAAGTCCCTATCGGCACGCTGGACGACCCGGACCGGCGGGCGCGCCACGAGGTGCCCCCAGTCGATGAGGTCGGCCAGCAGCACCTGCACCACGGCCGGCGGCTGGCCGAGGTGCGCGGCCACCTCCGCCACCGACAGCAGGCCCTGGCAGAAGTCGACGATCCGCCGGTACTCCGGCTGGAGTTCCGGTGGCGGCGTGCTCCCCGAGGCCATGACGAGCGTCTCCCAGGGCAGGTCGTCCCGTGAGGAACCGGCACGGCCACGTGTGATCACGTAGGGCCGCACGGCCGCGGTGGTCCGTTCCTCTCGGGGCTCCGTCATGACGCCGGGTTCATCGACTCCCGAGGGCGGCTCGAGAGATGGGAGCCGATCTTCGCCACCAGCAGCTGCATCTGCTGGGCCACCAGGCCGACATCCGCCTCCGGATCGGTGGCCACTCCCAGGGACGCCCCCCGGCCGGCCGAGGTGAACAGCACGAACCCCTTGTCGGATTCGACCATCAGCTGCCGCACCCCCGCCTCGTGCCCGAACAACAGCGCCGCCGTGGACTGCCCGGTCACCGTGAGCGCCGCACAGGCGGCGGCCAGGGACTCGGCCTCCGCCACGTCCAGTAAGGGCACTTCCCCCGTCAACCCCTCGGCGGAGTCGTGCCCCATGCGCAGACCGTCCTCCGAGACGACGACGGCATGCCGCACGCCCGGGATCTGCGTCAGCGGACGCAGCATCCATCCAACGTCCGGGAGCCTGGATATGGTTCCGGCCACTACCGGCCTCCTTCTCGGTCCTGTCGGTCCTGTGGGTCCTGTCGGTCCGTGTCCGGGTCCTGCTCGGCCTCGGCGTCCTCGGCCCCGGCCTCCTCGGCCAGCTCCGCGCGGCCGCGGCGGGTGCCGGAGACGATGCTGGCGATCGAGGCGCGAGCGGCCTCGGGGGTCCAGGGGTCGTCGTCGGGCGCGGGCGCCTTGAGATCGGGCGCCTTCGGGGCCGTACGGCGCCGGTTGCGCCGCTGCGGCAGCCCGGCCCCGCCCTCGGGTCCGCCCCCGGATCCGGGCCCGGCGGGGGCGGGCGCGGTCACGGGCTCGACGACGACCGGCTCCGCGTCCAGGACCGGCTCGGCGCCCCCGCCCAGCAGCCGGTGCGGCACGAAGACCACCGCCCGCGTCCCGCCGTACGCCGAGGCCGTCGACAGCTCCACGCCGAAGCCCAGCTCCCGCGACCAGCGCCCGACACACGCGAGGCCCAGCCGCGGCACCGCCCCGAGCTGAGCCAGGTCGAGCCCTTCGCGGAGCTGGGCGACGGCCTGCTCCAGCACATCGGGCGGCATCCCGAGCCCCGCGTCGTCGATCTCGACGACCGCGCCCGCCGCGACCTCCCGGACGGAGACGGCGACCTGGGTGCGCGAGGGGGAGAAGACGGTGGCGTTCTCCAGCAGTTCGGCGACGGAGTGCATCAGGCCCTCGACCGCGGGCGCCACCACGTACAGCGTCTGCCCGCCGTGCACCTCCACCCGCCCGAACTCCACGATCCGCGACTGCGCGCCGCGCACACAGTCGAAGAGCGTCACCGGCCGGGTCTCGCGCCGCGCGGGCCAGATCCCGCACATCACCATCAGGGTCTGTGCCTTGCGCGTCATCTGGGCCGCGGCGTGGTCGGCCTTCATCACCTCGGCCATCACGGCCGCCTCGCTGATCCGCTGTTCGAGGCCGTCGAGGACCTGCTGCTGCACCACCGCCATGGCGTGCACATTCCTGGCCACGGACTCGAACGACGCCTGGACGGAGTCGCGCAGGTTCCGCTCCCGGCGGGCCGCCTCGTCCAACTCGACCCGCAGGGCGGCCAGCCGGGCCACCTCCTCGGCCCGCTCGGCCGCGACGGCCCGCTCCTGTTCGGCGACGGCCCGCGCCCCGGCGGCCGCGGCCCGCTCCCGCTCCGCCGCCCCACGCTCCTCGGCGACCGCTCTGCGCAGCTTGACGACCCACACCGCGCCCGACAGCGAGACCAGCGCCAGCACAGCGGACGCGACCACGACGACGGTCACGGTCTCTGACGGCACCTTCGTACACCTCCACCCGCGACGCGGCCAAGAACGGGCAGATACTACTGACCAACTGATCAGTTGTGTCTGGTAGTTGTCAAAGTCGCATCTCAGACGGAAGCCTCAGCCGTATCTGGGCCCCGCCCCGGGGGCTGGTGCCGATGGTCAGAGTCCCGCCGTGGGCATGGGCGATGTCCTGCGCGATCGCGAGGCCGAGACCGGTGCCGCCGTCCTGCCGGGCCCGCGCGTCGTCCAGCCGGGTGAAGCGCTCGAAGACCCGCTCGCGGTCGGCCTCGGCGATGCCGGGCCCGTCGTCGTCCACGGACAGCTCCACCATGCCGTCGCGGACCGCGACACTGACCGAGACGGTCGTGCGGGCGTGTCTGCGGGCGTTGTCGACGAGATTGGTGAGCAGCCGGGAGAGTTGTACGCGGCTGCCGTGGACCACGGCGGGCGGCCCGGCGTGGCCGTCCTCGCCCGCCGCCACGACTGTGCCGGGATGGCGCCGATGGCGCCGTACCTCCTCGGCCGCCAGCGCCCCGAGGTCCACGGGGGAGCGGGGCGGCGCCTCCTGGGCGTCCAGCCTGGCGAGCAGCAGCAGGTCGGAGGCGACGGACTGGAGGCGGTCGGTGTCCTGGAGGGCCTTGTGCACGACGGTCGGCCAGTCCGTGCGCGAGGGGCGGGCCAGGGCGAGTTCGAGCTGGGCGCGAACGGCCGCGATGGGGCTGCGCAGCTCGTGCGAGGCGTCCGCGACGAACTGGCGCTGCCGGGTCATGGCCCGGTGCAGCCGGTCCAGGGTGGCGTTCATGGTCCGCGCCAGCCGGAAGATCTCGTCGCGCGCCTTGGGCACCGGGACGCGGCGGTGCAGATCGCGCTCGGTGATCTCGGTGAACTCCTCCCGTATGGCGGCCACCGGGCGCAGGGCCCGGCCGACCAGCAGCCAGGTCAGGGCGGCCACGAACAGCACGAGCCCGGCGGCCGCGGGGGCGACCTGGCGCAGCAGTAGCTGGGTGGCGTTGTCGAGGGCGGTGGTCGAGGGAGCGACGGCGACGCTGTACGGGGTGTGGTTCCCCACGGTGAGGACGGCGGGCGCGCGGCTGTCCGCCTTGGCCTTCCGCGGAGCTTCCGCCGGATATGCGGGCGTGATCACCTTCCCCGCCGCGTCCTTGATGGTCACCTGCTTGGGCGTGAGGACCACCACCTCGCGCCCCTTCCGTATCTCCCCGGACCCCGTCAGTTGGCCCTTGAGGCCGGCGGCGGCCCGGTCGGCGTCCACCTTCGCGCTGTCGCGCAGGTTCTGCTGGAGGGTCAGCACCAGGGCCAGCATGCACAGGGCGATCGCGAGGAGGACGGTCCCGGCGGCGGCCGACGCCGCCTTGGCTCGGACACTGATCCCGGTCAGCGGGCTCATACCGCGTCACCCCCCGTCCCGGGCCAGCAGATATCCCGCGCCCCGTATCGTGCGGATCGCCTGTCGGCCGTACGGCACATCGATCTTGCGGCGCAGGGTTCTGATGTAGACCTCGACGAGATTGGCCCCGCCGTCGTAGGCGGTGTCCCACACCGTGTGCACGATCTCGGTCTTGGAGACCACCTGTCCCGCGCGGCGGGCCAGGCACTCCAGCACGGCGAACTCCTTGGCCGTCAGGGTGACGCTCTCCCTCCCCCGACTACAGGCCAGGGCCGCCGGCTCCAGCCGCAGATCACCCAGTTCCAGCACCTCGGGCCGATCCAGGCCGCCGCGCCGCACCAGGGCCCGCACCCGCGCGATCAGGACGACGTAGGAGAACGGCTTGGTCAGGTAGTCGTCCGCGCCGACGTCGAGGCCGTCGGCCTCGTCGTACTCGCCGTCCTTGGCGGTCAGCATCAGGATCGGGGTCCAGATGCCGGCCTCCCGCAGCCGGGAGCAGACCTGATAGCCGGACAGCCCGGGCAGCATCACATCCAGCACGATCGCCGCGTACTCGGCGCCCTGGGCGAGCGCCAGGCCACTGCGCCCGTCACCGGCCGTCTCGACGGTGAAACCCTCCTGCTCCAGGCCTTCCTTGAGGAGTTCGCGGAGCCGGGCGTCGTCTTCCACCACGAGAATGCGCACGGCAGCAGCATGGCACGCGCAAGCTGAGCCTCCGCTGAAGAGCCTTCAGCGAGGACTCAGCGTCGGTGCGCCACGGTGGGTGCACCGACGGACCGAGCGTCCGCCGGGCCCAACCCGCCTACCCAAGGAGACACTTGTGACTCGCTCCAGCTCCACCGCCACCAAGCGCCGGGGTGTCGCGCTCGCCGCCGCGGTCGGCGTCCTGACGCTGGGGGCCGTCGCCTCCGCCTCGGCCGCCGGCCCGTCGCACACCGCCTCGAAGGGGAGTGCCGCTGTGGTGAGCGCGGCCAAGGGGTCCAAGCTCTGTGTGGTCGCGGTCGGCAAACCCGTCCAGGCCGCCAAGGCCTTCGAGCTCGACAAGGCGGTCCCGGCCGTCCCGGCCGCCAAGGCCGGCAAGGCCACCAAGGTCGTCAAGCCTGCCAAGGCCATCAAGATCGTCAAGAATGGTGACGGGATCGAGCTGTCCGTGGTGAAGGGGGTCCCCGGCAAGCCGATCCGCACCGTGAAGTGCCCCGTTCTGGCCTTCCCGGGCAAGCCCGGCAAGCCGGGTGTATCGTGCAAGGTCGTGGCGCACAAGAACGCCGACTTGGCCCTCAAGGGGATCGCGGGCAAGAAGTGCCATGTCACCCCTGTTCCGGCGACCCCGAAGAAGCGGTAGCACACGGCCGCGCGCCTACGACGGACCGTCGGCCCGGGGGTGGCCGGCGGTCGTCCCGGGCCTGGGTCGGTCCGGGTTTCCGGGCCGCTCTAGGCTCCTGAGTCATGCCTGACATATCGCTGGTGACGTTGCTCCTGCTCTGCCTGGCCGCGGCCGGTGCCGGCTGGATCGACGCGGTGGTGGGAGGCGGGGGCCTCCTGCTGCTGCCCGCCATGCTGGTCGGACTGCCGAACTTCCAGCCCACCTACATCCTCGGCACCAACAAGGCGATCGCCATCGTCGGCACGACCGGTGCCGCCATCACGTACACCCGCAAGACCCCGCTCGACCTACGGCTCGCGGTGCGCATCGGCGCCGCCGCCGTCGCCGGCTCCCTCGCGGGCGCCTTCTTCGCCTCCGGCATCAACAGCGGCGTGCTGCGTCCGCTGATCATGGTGGTCCTGCTGGCCGTCCTCGCGTTCGTCCTCCTCCGCCCGGCCTTCGGCACCGCCCCGGCCCCCGCGGAGCCCCTGACCAGGCAGCGCGTCCTGGCCGCGATCCTCGCCATCGGCCTCGGCATCGGCTTCTACGATGGCCTGATCGGCCCCGGCACCGGCACCTTCCTCGTCATCGCCCTGGTCGCCGCCCTCCATATGAACCTGGTCACCGCCTCCGCCACGGCCAAGGTCGTCAACGTCTGCACCAACTTCGGCGCGCTGGTCACCTTCGCCGCCCAGGGCACGGTCCTGTGGCGCATGGCGGGGCTGCTCGCGCTCTTCAACCTGGGCGGCGGGATGCTGGGCGCGCGGATGGCGCTGAAGCGGGGGAGCGGGTTCGTACGGGGGGTGCTGGTGGTCGTGGTGGTCTCGCTGGTCTGCAAGCTGGCGTACGACCAGTGGCTGGCCTAAGGGGGCGCCTACTGTCCCAGGTCGGCCGCGGTGTAGTAGCCCTCGTCCACCAGAATCCGGGTGTTGGACTTGTCGATGCTCACCGGCGGCAGCAGCTCGGCCGGGACCACCTTCTCGTTGTTGTCGTACGACGCGGTGGTGTCGGCCTCCGGCTTGCCACCCGTCAGCATCGCGTCGCCAATCCGCACGGTGGCCTTGGCGAGCTTGCGGCTGTCCTTGAAGACGGTCTGCGTCTGCTCGCCCTCGTTGATCGACTTGACCGAGGCGAGCTCCGCGTCCTGCCCGGTGACGATCGGGTACGGCCGGTCCTTGATGCCGTAGCCGGCGCTCTTGAACGCGGAGACGATGCCGAGGGACATGCCGTCGTACGGCGAGAGCACCGCGTCGAGCCTGGCCTTGGTGTACGACCCGACCAGCAGGTCGTTCATCCGCCTCTGGGCGACAGCGCCGTCCCAGCGGTCGGTCGTGAGCTGGTACAGCTGGGTCTCGCCGCTGCGGACCACGATCCGGTGCTTGTCGATATACGGCTTGAGCGCGTCCATCGCGCCGTTGAAGAAGGACCGGGTGCTCGGGTCCGTGGCCGCACCGGCGAACAGCTCGACGTTGAACGGGCCCTTCTCGCCCCTGTCGAGCCCCAGCTTGTGGACGATGTAGTCGCCCTGGAGCCGGCCGACCTTGCGGATATCGAAGCTGACGTAGTAGTCGACCGCGTCGGTGTTCAGCAGCGGCAGGTCGTACGCGATGACCTTGATGCCCGCGTCCTTGGCCCGCTTCAGCACGTCGGCCAGCGCGGCGCTGTCGACCGGGGCGACCACCAGCAGTTTGTGCCCCGTGGCGATCATGTTGTCGATCTGCGAGGCCTGCTGGTTGGCGTCCCCGTTGCCGTACTGGAGGTCGACCTTGTAGCCCTTGGCCTCGAACTGCTTCTTCATGGCGTTGCCGTCGGTCGTCCACCGCTCGGAGTCCTCGGTCGGCAGCGCCAGGCCGATCGTGCCGGTGCGGGTGCCACCGCCCACCTCCTTACCGGCGGCCTTGTCATCGGATCCCCCGAACGGCCACTTCACTACCAGGCCGGTCACGGCGAGGGCCAGAACCAGGGCGCCCGCGACGGCGAGCGCCCCTGCCCTGCGCCGGGGGCGCGACGTGACGGTGCTGGACTGTGCCGGGCGGCGAGCGGGCTGCGTGGGCATGGCCGCTGTCGGTGAACGGAGCGAGGCCAGGGCCGCCGGGACGGTCGGACGCCGGTCCGGGTCCTTCTCCAGGAGCTTCGTGATGAGCGGTGCGAGCGGTCCGGCTCGCCGGGGCGGCGGAGCCTGGTCGAACAGGACGGCCGTCAGCGATCCGGTGGGGGTGTCGCGGCGGAACGGCGACACGCCCTCGACGGCCTGGTACAGCGTCACCCCGAGGGAGAACAGGTCGCTGGCGGCCAGCCCGTCGGTGCCGCGCACCCGCTCGGGGGCCATGTACTCCACCGAGCCGATGACCGCCCCTGTGGCGGTCAGGGCGGTGTCGGAATGGTGGACCGCGATCCCGAAGTCGGCGAGCAGGACCTTGCCGTCCTCGGCCATCATGACGTTGGCCGGCTTGACGTCGCGATGCACGATCCCCGCGTCGTGTGCCGCGCCGAGCGCGTGCAACAGCCGCTCGGCGACCTCCGCGGCCCCCTCCGCCGACAGCGGTCCGTGCTCGGCGAGACGCTTCTCCAGCGAGCGGCCGTCGACCAGTTGCATCACGATCCAGGGGCGGTCGTCCTCGATGACGACATCGTGGACCGCGACGATGTTCGGGTGGTCGCGCAGCCGGGCCGCGTTGCGGGCCTCACGCTCGGCGCGCGCCAGCCGTTCGGCCTGCTCTGTCTCGGGCACCGCCTGGAGCAGCCACAGCTCCTTGACCGCCACGTCGATGCGCAGCGTCTCGTCATGAGCCTTCCAGACCCGCCCGAATCCTCCCGAGCCAAGGTCGGAGACCAGCCGGTACCGGCCCCCGATCAGCTGGCCCGGCTGCGCGTTCCGTGTCACGGCCACCCCCGTTTGGTCCCAAGCACGGTCCAGGGAACGGGCAGACCGTCAGTCGGCTCCCGTACAGGCCCTGGGCTCAGGCACTTTACTCGCCGTTGGGCATCACTCGCCGTGCTACGCGAGCCGCCCGTCGGCGACGGCGGCCCGGAAGGCCGCCCAGGCGGCGGGCGGCACGCGGAGTATCGGTCCTCCCGGGTGCTTGGAGTCCCGTATCGCGACGGCGTTGGGCGCGTTGGTGGCTACCTCGACGCACTCACGCTCGGGGTCGCTATAGGTGGACTTGCGGTACTCGAAATCAGGCATCGGTCACAGTTCTCTGCTGAGGCTGGTGATGAATTCCAGGGAGTCGTGCTCGCCGAGGGCTTGTGCGGCGATTCTCTCGAACAACTCGACGTGCCGTGCGGCCGCTTCCCCGCCCTCGACCCAGAGCCGGGTGAACGGAACTTCCATGTAGACCACGTCCATCGCGCCGGGTTCGGCGAACGAGAGCACGTTGAAAGTGCAGTTCATCCCGTGACGTGCTCCCGTGCTGAAGGGCAGGACCTGAAGGCTGACGTTCGCTTGTCGCGCCACCTGCCCCAGGTGCTCCAACTGTGCGCGCATCACCTCGGCTCCACCGATCAGGTTACGAAGCGCTGCCTCGTACATCACCGCGCGCAGCGAAATCGGCGGCTGGCCGTCGTCGAGTCGCCGCTGGCGCGCGAGCCGCGCGGCCACGAAGTCCTCGTCGTCACCACGGCGCTCCGCCGGCGGCGCGTCTTGCCTGAGCGCGCGAATGTAGTCAGGGGTCTGGAGCAGCCCGGGGACGAACGTCAGTTGCCAGGCGTTGATGGCTGTCGCGGCGCTCTCCAGGGCGACGTACTCGTGCATGTCGCCGAGTCCGGGGAAGTCGTTCCACCAGCCCTTGGCCTTACGCCGCTCGCGGTCGACCTTGGCCAACTCGAGCAGGCCACCGACGACTGTCGGGTCGGCCACGCCATAGAGCTCGCACAAGGTGCGGATGTCCGGGTCGCGCATGGGCACCCATCCGCGCTCCATTTTCGCGACCTTGGTGGTGGAGGCGGTGAGGGCCTTGGCGGCGTGGGGTTGGGTCATACCGGCTGCGGTGCGCAGCTTGATGAGCTCCTCGCCGAGCCTGCGCCCCAAGACGGTCGAGGTGCTGTTCCCCTGCATCGGCTGACTTGTGGTCACTGTCGCTCCTCCTGGGCGGTGCGTGGTCAGTCTGGAGCCGGTCGGGGACGCCTTGCAAGCCACGTTCGGAGGATATCCTCCGGGAGGAACTTGAGTTGATCTCGGCGGCGGGCTTACGGTCCGTGATGAACCGCTTGCGCAGCGAGGTGGGTTGGCGGACGTGCTCCGCCCTGCCTCCGTGTGCCCAGGCCCGTAATCGCCTGCTGGAGGTGTGCGATGGCATTCGCGCCCCAAGACCCACGGATCCCCGACCCCAATGACCCCGTCGTCCATCACGACCGAGTCGACTACTCCCCGTTCCCCAAAAGCGTGACCTTCGCCCGCCGTTACACGGCGCGGCTGGTCGCCCACTGGGGCTACCCCGCCCTCGCGGACGACGCCGCGCTCATCGTCTCCGAGCTGGCCACCAACGCCGTCCTCCACGGCGGCGTCCCGGGGCGCAACTTCCGCGTCCAGCTCACCCTCACCAAAACCCTCCTGCGCATCGCCGTCTCCGATGCCAAGGGCGAACGCCTCCCCCGGCCGCGCCGACCCACCCCCGATGAGAAGTTCGGGCGCGGGCTGCTCATCGTTCGCGCGCTGGCGACCCGCTGGGGCGTACGCGAGCGGACCGTCGGCAAGGAAGTCTGGGTCGAGCTCGACCTGGCCACCTCATCCGTCGAACTCTGACGCCGCTGCGCGGCGGGGCGCGGTCCGGTGTTGTCCTGGGCGCCGCGATGAGTTTTCGGTGCCCGGCCGGTCTACCCGCGCATGGACGAAGACTACGGAGTCACGGGCGCCCACACCGAGGTCGAACTCCTCGTCGACCTGACCGTCGACGAGCTCTGGTCCGCGATCACGGACCTCTCGCGCTACGGCGACTGGAGCCCGGAGTGCACCCACGCGGCCTGGCTGGACGGCTGGACGGAACCGGCGGTCGGCGCGCGGTACGAGGCCCGCAACCGGTTCCCGAACGGCCTGGTCACGCAGGTGCTGTGCGTGGTCACCGCCGCCCATCCGCCGTACTCGTTCGGCTGGGACGTGTACGGCGGCGCCCCGGAAACCCATGAGCCGTTCGCCGCCTGGCGCTACGACCTGCGCCCCGCCGTCCGGCCCGAGCAGACCGTCGTCCGCCAGTCGTTCATGCACGGCCCGGGCGACAGCGGGGCCCGCGCGGCCGTACGGGCCGACCCGGTCAACGCGACGGCGATCCTCCAGGGGCGGCTGGACCAGTTGCGGCGCAACATGAAGCTGACGATCGGGGCGATGGTCTGCGATGTGGCCGGGGGACGGCCGGAGCCGGAATAGCCCCGCGGGCTCTCGGGCGCCGTAGGCGGGCGCCCGAGAGTGGCGGCGCGGATGTAGGTGTTGTGCGAGGATGCGGCCCTCGCAGCGCGACCGGCTCCGCAACCAGGAACATCATCAGGCCGCGGAGCCAGACTTCCGCTTCCGCCGCTTGAGAAAAAGTTCGTAGGGGGAGGGCGGAATGTATTCGCCGAGCGCGTCCATTGCTTCGACACGCCGCTGGACCGCGTCTTCGTAGGTCTCATTTTCGATCAGGTTGAACTTCGGTTCGTCGTCACGCATATCACGTGTCACGACGCGCCTCCCGAGCCGGGCCTGATGAACACTGTCAAAGACCACATCCGTAGGCGGTCATCGTAGCGCGATGACAGGATCGAGTAACTCAGATCGCGCCCCAGCAGCAACTCGTTCTCCGTGGTGACCTGGGTGAGCGAGCGAACCGGCAGGGCGGGTGTGCCCGGCGGCGCAGTGACCTGGAGGACGACGGGCTCTTGCGGCTTGATCGTGAACGGTGGGGTGCGTCCGACCTCCGTGGAGAGATAACCGTGCTCCACGACCTCGCGTCCTACCAGTTCCGGAACCGTGGATGCCTTCTCCAAACCAAAGGCGTCCGCGCCGACAATCCGGCAGACGCGCGCGTTCTCTTCTGGAATGGTGCCGTCCCCGGTTCACGGGCCACCGGGCGGACATACTGGCGGTAAAGGAATGGACGGGGTGGACGGGGGCATTCCTGTGCGGACGATATTCCGGCGCCGCGAATCGGTGGCGCCGCTGACGCTGGACATCTACGACATCGCTTACCTGGCGGGCGGGCCGCGGCGCGTGGCCCGGACCGCTCTCATTCAGCTGCGCGAGCGCGGCGCGATCAAGTTCAGAAGATCGGGCGACGGCTCGCCTTGTACGGCCTGCTTCCTGCGTATGTCTTCGACGGCCTCGCCGCCGTTGAGGACGAGCGCCTGCGCAAGGCCGTCTGGAAGGCGACGCCGTATCGGGACGAGCTGGGCGCAAGCCTGGTTCGTATGGGCGAGGCGATCGAAGATGCCGACGAAAACGACCGCGAGCTGAACTCCGCCTCGGATGCCGGCCCGTCCCGAGAGCTGACAGCACGTCGGCCGAGCGCAGCGGCCTCAGATTCCTGCCGACGGCACGAGCACAACACGCCAGCCATCGGGATCTTCGATCGTGACCGCGCCGTTCTCCTCCCAGTACGGGTTCTCCGCTTCCACGGGAGGGTGTCCCATTGCCGTCAGCCGGTGCACCATCAGCATCATGGCGTCGACGGCCGGGGTGTAGAAGACCAACAGGTTGTCTTTGGTCGGTGCGGGGCACGGACTGCCGTCCACGTGCTGGGTGAATTCCAGGTGGTAGGACCTCCCGGGAAGGCCCAGCATGACCCCGTCGTAGCCGGCGTGCCCCTGAAAGCTGAACAGTTCGGCCAGTCCCAGCCCGTCGCGGTAGAACCGGACGACCTCGGTCAGCCGATCGGTCGGCCGCGCGACGCGCACCTGCTTGACGTCGAGCCCTCCGGGCCAATCTTGCTCGTTGTGTACGGTCATGAGCTGTCTCCTTTTCGATACGGTGCGGACCGTATCATAAAGAAGTGCTGACCTCGCCCCGGAGCGCGGCCCCGGGGGTGACGCCATGGCGCCGAGCCTCCGGGGCCGCCCGCTCGCTGCCGTCAGGGCCGGGTGAGCGACGCCAGCACCAGATCCACGCTCTGTTCGGCCACGTCCCGGCTCACGGGGGCGTGGCCGAACAGTGTCCGGTAGTAGACGGGGGCGGCGAGCGCGTCCAGGACGAACTCCAGGTCGAAGTCGGGGCGGATCTCGCCCCGGTCGGCCGCCGTGCGCAGCCGGCGGGCGGTGGAGTCGCGGCGGGGGTGGAAGACGGAGGCAAGGAAGTCCTCGCGCAGCCGGGGGTGGTGAGCGAGGTCCGCGACGAGCGCAGGTAGCACCTGGCCCACCATGGTTCCGGTGAAGGCGTCGACCAGGGTGGTGATGCCCGTGATCAGGTCGGCGCGCAGGTCCCCGGTGTCGGGGGTGGGCTCCTGTCCCAGGGTGGCGCCGACGGCTTCGGTGACCAGGTGCTGCTTGGAGGGCCAGCGGCGGTAGATCGCCGGGCGGTGGACACCGACGCGGGCGGCGACCTTGCTGAAGGATGTCTCGGCGTATCCGACCTCCTCCAGTAGTTCGAGGGTGGCCTGTAGCGCGGCCGAGTCGATCTGCGGGTCCTTCTTCCTGCCCGCGGTGCGCGGCGCGTCGGCGTCGGCGGGGGGCTGCGAGACGGGAGTCACGGACTGCGTTTCCGTTCTGTCGGGCCTTGGGGGCGCGTGGCTGGGTGGATGCCGGCTGTCCAGTGTGCCGTGCGGAGGGCCGGGCGGTTGCGCTCGCCCTCTCAATAATGATTCGGTACGCCTTGTATCGGTATGGAGTCGCCGTGTGAAAGGCAGACCTGGCATGTCAACCGACCGCAAGGCCGTCCGGCCCAAATCGGGTGGTTCCGCGTTCACCCCGACAGCGGCGAAGCGCGGTGGACCGCTGCTGTTCATCGCCATCCCGCTGCTGGCGTTCAACCTGCGGGCGCCCATCACCTCCGTCTCCCCGCTGCTCGAGCGCGTCCGCGGCGACCTGGGGCTGTCCGGTGTGACGATCAGCGTCCTGGCCTCGCTGCCCGTCCTCTGCCTGGGCGTCTTCGCGTTCATGGCGCCCCGCCTGGGCGAGCGCGTGCGATCCCGCACGCTGCTGGCGGTCTTGCTCGGCGTGCTCGCGGCGGGGGCGCTGATCCGGACAGGCTCCTCGGCGCCGCAACTGCTCCTCGGGACGGTGCTGGTCGCGGCCCCGATCGGGGTGGCCAACGTGCTGCTGCCGGGGCTGATCAAGCGGGAGTTCCCGGACTCGGTGGCCGGCGTCTCCGTGTTCTACTCGGCGATGCTGACGTTCGGCGCGGCCGTCGGTCCGGCGCTGGTCGTTCCGCTCTCGGACTTGACCGGGTCGGCGTGGCGGGCACCGCTCGTGCTTCTGACGGTGCCGATGGCGGTGGCGGCGATCGTGGCCGTCCTGATCGCGATGGACCACCGGGGCGCGGACGCGGGCGCGCTCCCGGCCGATGCCGTACCGGTCCCCATAGCGGCGCCACGGCTGTGGCGGGATCCGCTCGCCTGGCGGGTGACGGTGTTCTTCGGCGCTCAGGCTCTGTTGTCGTATACGGCGTTCGGATGGCTGCCGACGATGTGGCAGGACCGGGGGATGAGCGCGGCGTCCGGCGGGCTCGCGCTGTCGCTGTGCAACCTCGTGGGGATGGCCGGGGCGGCGCTGCTGTCGGTGTCCGGGCGCCGGTTCGCCGATCAGCGGCCGGCGGCGGTGACCGTGGCGTGCCTGAGCGGGCTGGGTCTGGCCGGCGTACTGCTGGCGCCGCGGGTCCTGCTGTGGCCGTCCGTCATCCTGCTCGGGCTCGGGCTCGGCGCCGGGTTCGCTCTGGCGATCAGCCTGTTCGCGCTGCGGTCGCCGGACGCGCCGACGACCGCCGCACTGTCCGGCATGGCGCAGGGGATCGGATACCTGATCGGCGTCCTGGGCCCGCTTGGCGCCGGGGTGCTGCATGACATGAGCGGCGCCTGGCACTGGACGCTCCTCGCCCTGCTCCTCGCGTGCGCCGCCCAGGCCCTGACGGGCCTGGGAGCGGGCCGGACAGGCACCGTCAACCGCGCACCGGCATCGGAGAAGGCGCCCTCGGCTGATGGCGTCACCCCTGTGTGAGCGAGGACGCCATGCCTCCTGTGCTGGAGCGCCTTGAGCCGCTTGCGAAGCAGCGTCTCCAGTTCGGTGAGGGCGTGGGCGCCAAGCTCAAGTCTTCCTCTGGAATGGCGCCGTCCCCGGTTCGCGGGCCACCGGGCGGACATACTGGCGGTAAAGGAATGGACGGGGTGGACGGGGGCATTCCTGTGCGGACGATATTCCGGCGCCGCGAATCGGCGGCGCCGCTGACGCTGGACATCTACGACATCGCTTACCTGGCGGGCGGGCCGCGGCGCGTGGCCCGGACCGCTCTCATTCAGCTGCGCGAGCGCGGCGCGATCAAGTTCATCTACTCCAGGATGCGGGCCCTCAGGGCCGTGGATCCGGCCGACCACGCGGTCGAGCGCGCGATCATCAAGAAGTGCCACCCGAGGGGGGAGTACGCGTTCTCCGCGGCCGAGAAGGTTCGGCGTGGCCCCGAGATGAAGAAGATCGGGCGACGGCTCGCCTCGTACGGCCTGCTCAGCCGGTCCAGGCAGCACATCACGCCCGCAGGCCAACGGGAGTTGGAGGCGGCCAGGCAGGAGGGGGCGCTTCCCGCGTATGTCTTCGACGGCCTCGCCGCCGTTGAGGACGAGCGCCTGCGCAAGGCCGTCTGGAAGGCGACGCCGTATGGGGACGGGCTGGGCGCAAGCCTGGTTCGTATGGGCGAGGCGATCGAGGATGCCGACGAATACGACCGCGAGCTGAACTCCGCCTCGGATGCCGCCTCTGCCTCGGATTCGGGTTCGGATTCGGGCTCGGATTCGGGCTCGGACTGGGGGTCGCACTCCTGTGGCGGCCACGCCTCCTGCGGGGGCGGCGGTGGCGGTGGTGGCGGTGGCGACTGACGGGGGCCGCCGCAGGGGATCGATTGACTTTCGATAGAAATCAATCGATCATCGATCGATGCATCGAGTCCTCATCGCCTTACTCCGGGCCGGCATCGCCGCGGCGATCCTGCTCGGTCTCTTCGGTCAGATCGTCGTCATCCCGACGACGGCGGCCGACGAGGTCGACCGCTTCCCGCCGTACGAGCCCTTCGCCGCGCCGTACGTGACGGTGGCCATCGTCGGCGTCGCCTGCGTCCAAGTGGCGCTCGGCGCGGTGTGGATGCTGCTCGCCATGGTCCGGCGCGGGGCGATCTTCACCTCGCGGGCCTTCCGGTGGGTCGACGTCATCATCGGGGCCTCGATCGTGGCGACGCTGCTGGCGATCGGGGTCGCCGGTCATCTGGCCCTGGCCGACATCCCCTCTCCCGACGACAGCATGGACGTCATCAGCGCCTTGGCCGCCGCCATCGCGTGCGTGGGCGTGGGGGCGGCGTTCGCGATGCTCGTCGTCATCATGCGCAGCCTGCTGCGCAAGGCGACGGATCTGGAGACCGAGATCGCCGGGGTGGTCTGATGGCGATCGTCGTCGATCTCGATCTCCAGCTCGCCAAACGCAACATGTCGGTCGGCGAGTTCGCCGCCGCCGTCGGCATCACGCCGGCCAACATCGCCGTGCTGAAGAACGGTCGGGCGAAGGCGGTGCGGTTCACGACGCTCGACGCGATCTGCCGCACGCTCGGCTGCCAGCCCGGCGATGTGCTGCGCTGGGTACCCGACGACGGCGCGAACGACGGCCAGGACGGCGGATCCTGACGCCGGGCCCGCCTAGCCGGCCGGCGTCAGCCGCAGCAGCAGCGCCATCGGCGTCCGCGGCAGCGTCACGGCCAGCTCGCCGCGGGCCGCGTCCCACCGCGCCTCGCCGCCCGCCGCGGCCGCCGGGTGCAGCACCTCGACCTCTGCCCGGCGGCCCGACAGGTGCGCGAGCGGCAGGGCGCACTCCGGCGGGCCGCCCTCGCGCCGCCACGCCGTCACATACGTGGCCTCGCCGCTCCGCACGCCCAACGTCACCCAAGTGTCGTCCCAGCCCGGGAGCCCCAGTGGCCAGAACGGCGCCCCCGTGGCCAGGTCGCCCCGCAGCCGCCGGTACGTCGCGACGGCCGCCCGCACCCGGGCCAGCTGCCCCGGGGACATCCGGTCCAGGTGGCCGGAGAGGTGGACGCGGCCCAGCAGTGGGCCGGCCAGGGTGAAGTCGATCTCGTCGTCGGTGAACTCGGGCTGCGGATAGGCCCACACCGCGCCCTGCTCGGGCGGCACCACCGTGGGCGCGGCGGCGGCGATGGGCGGATAGCGGAGGGGGTCCTGCTGGTCGCTGGTGGACTGTAGCTGCGTCACGGCCAGCGAGGACCAGTCCATGCGCATCCCGCCCGACGCGCAGTTCTCGATGACGAGCCCGGGGTGGCGGCCGAGCGTGGCGGCCAGCCAGTCCTGGTAGGCGCGGGCGTGGGCGAGGAGGCCCGCGCCGGGGGCGGTGCGGCCGGTCTCGGGGTGCCAGTCGGTGCCCGGCGCCACGCTGATGTTGTAGTCGAGCTTGAGATAGCCCACCCCCCACTCGCCGACGACGCGGTCGATGGTCTTGTCGAGGTGGGCGCGGGCGGCCGGGTGGCGCAGGTCGAGGTGGTGGCGGCGGTGTTCGACGAGGCGGACCCCGTCGCGCTGGAAGAAGGCGTCGTCGGGGAGTTCGGCGGCGACCGGGCTGCGCACGCCGACGACCTCGGGCTCCAGCCACAGCCCGGGGACCATGCCGCGCGAGCGGATGTGGTCGAGCACGGCCTGGATGCCGCCGCCGGGGAAGCGGCGGGCCGAGGGCTGCCAGGCGCCGACGCTGTCCCACCAGCCCTGGTCATCGTCGTCGTACCAGCCGGAGTCGATGCAGAAGTACTCCGCCCCGGCCTCGGCGGCGGCGTCGATCAGCGGCAGCAGCCGGTCGGTGGTGGGGTCGCCCATCAGGGTGTTCATGTAGTCGTTGAACACCACGGGCAGGGCGGTGTGGTCGGGGTGCGGGCGCCGGGTGGCGCGGCGGTAGCCGGTGAGGTGGGCCAGGGCCGTATCGAAGCCGCCGTCCCTGGCGAGGGCCAGCGCGGCGGGGACGGTGGTGCAGGACTCGCCGGGGGCGAGCCGTGTGCGCCACTGGTGTTCGGCGTCGGTCGGCCCGTGGAGCGCGAGGTAGGTGCCGTGGGCCAGCTCCCCGGTCTCCCAGCGCCAGCCGGCCGGCGACTCGATCTGCCACACCCACGCCCGCCCGGTGGCGCGGTCGGTCAGCGCCCCCATGGCCAGATGGCCGTCGGTGGGCCAGCTGCCACGGCTGTGGCGGGTGAGGGCGGCGCGGCTGTCGTGCTGGTGGGCGTCGCGGCTGAGGTCGACGATCCGGTCGCGCAGGGGTTCGCCGTCCCAACGGCACTCGGCGAGCCAGTCGTTGCGGGCCCAGTGCGCGTCGAGCGCGTCGGGGGAGGGGAGCCCGCCGAGGGTGAGGCTGGTGACGGCCTGGACGACCAGCGGGTCCGTGCCCTCGTTGGTGAGCCGGACCTCGCCGCGCAGCACCGGCAGCCCGTCGGGGGAGGACAGCCGGACCTCGGCGGCCAGGCCGGAGTCGGGGTCGTGGAGGTCGACCGTCAGCCGGTGCCAGTCCTGTCCGTCCCGCATGTCCCGTACGGCCCGGTGGCCGCGGTGGCGCAGCCGGGCGCCCAGCGCGGTCTCGATGCCGCGCTGCCCGGACCACTCGCTGCCGTATCCGAGGGCCAGCACCTCGACGAGCGGCAGCGCGCCGCTGTCGGTGAACGGCCCGCCGTCGTCCGGAATCGCCAGCTGCACCAGCCGTACGACCCCGTCGGGGCCCGTCGCGAAGTGGGCGGTGAGCCCCGCGTGGCCCCAAGTGAACGTGTCCCGGGCGCCGCCTGACCCCGCCTCGGATGTCGCCTCGGACGTCGCCTCGGATGTCGTGTCGGATGCCGTATCGGTCAACGTGTCCCCTCCTGGTCCGCCTCGTGATTCCTCGTTGCGTTCTCTTGACGACCCCCATGTGACCGGTCACAATCCTGGCATGAATGTGACCGGTCACACAAGACGGCCCGGAATCCGCGATGTGGCGACGGCGGCGGGCGTCTCGTACCAGACGGTCTCGCGGGTGATCAACAACCATCCGAGCGTCAAGCCGTCGACCCGCGAGCGCGTCCTCGCCGCCATCGAGGAGCTGGGCTTCCGGCGCAGCGCCACCGCCCTCGCGCTGGCGAGCGGCCGCACGCGCTCGGTCACCGTGCTGACCGCCGACACCACGCACTACGGCTACGCCGCGACCCTCCAGGGCATCGAGGAGGCCGCCCGCGCCTCCTCCTACGCGGTCGGCATCGGCGTACTGGAGACCGCCGACGAGGCCGCCGTGCGCGACCAGGTGCAGCGCGCGGCCGACACCGGCGGCGGGCTGATCGTGATGGCGTACGACACCGCGGGCGTCCGGGCGCTGGCGGCGGTCCCCGAGGAACTGCCGGTGGTGGGCGTGGTGGAGACCCCCGCGAGCCCGCCCGGCGAGCACCGCCCCTGGGTGTGGACCGACGACCGGGAGGCGGCCCGCGCCGCCACCCGCCATCTGCTGGGCCTCGGCCACCGCACCGTGCACTACGTCGCGATCCCCTCCAGCACCCGCCGCACCGGCCAGCGCACCGCCGGCTGGCGCGACGCGCTGCGCGAGGCCGGGGCGGTCGAGCCCCGCCCGGTGGCGGGCAGCTGGGACCCGGCCAGCGGCTACCGGGCGGGGCAGAAGCTGGCCCGCGACCCGTCGGTCACCGCGATCCTGTGCGGCAACGACGACCTCGCGCTCGGCGTGATCCGCGCGCTGCACGAGGCGGGCCGGGCGATCCCCGGCGAGGTGAGCGTGGCCGGATTCGACGACGCCCCGCACTCCGCGTATCTCACGCCCTCCCTGACCACCGTGCGGCTGGACTTCACGGGGCTTGGCCGGGCCGCGTTCGGGCTGCTGTACGGGCTGGTCGAACAGGCCGAGCCGGTCGCCCCGCACCCCATGTCCGTACCCGAGCTGATCGTCCGGGAGAGCTCCGGCCCGCCGCCTTCCCCGTAACCACGCCCCGTCCCCGTCGCCCCGTCCCGTCCAGCCCCCTCCGCGCACCCCCCACTACGTGTACGCCCCCCGCCCCGCACTCCGACGACGCAGTGAGGCAGAGAACCGCGATGAGAAGAGTCCTCCCCGCCCTGGCGCTGATCTGCGCCACCGCCCTGACCGCCACCGCATGCAGCGACTCGACCTCCGCGGGCGGCGACGACACGGGCGGCGCGGCCAAGACGACGGTCGACCCCACGGCCCGGCTCGACGGCGTCAAGCTGACGATGTGGACCGCGCAGAACACGGTCAACGCCCCCAAGCAGGTCATCGAGGCGTTCGAGAAGGCCACCGGCGCCAAGGTCGACGTCCAGCCCATACCCGACCTCTACGAGCAGAACGTGCCGACCAAGCTCGCCTCGGGCGACCGGCCGGACCTGATGTTCTGGCAGCCCAGCATCTCCACCCTCCCCTTCATCCAGCCGTCGCGGAATCTGCTCACCCTCGACGGCGAACCCTGGGAGGCGAAGCTCGGCGACACCGAGAAGAGCCTGGGCGTGATCGGCGGCAAGCGCTACGCCGCCATCGTCACCAGCCCCGCCATGCTCGGCGTCTACTACAACAAGGACGTCTTCAAGAAGGCCGGGATCGCCGAGAAGGACTTCCCCAAGAGCTACGCGGACCTGCTCGCCCTCGGCCACCACATCAAGGACAAGGTGCCGGGCACCGCACCCTTCTACGAGGCGGGCGGCGACAAATGGCCCCTTCAGTGGCAGGTCCAGGTGCAGCTGACCGACCTTGACCAGCAGTGGTGGGAAGGGCTCAACAAGAACGAGAACAAGTGGACCGACCCCGCCGTCGTCAAGGCCATCACCACCTACAAGGACAAGCTGCTCGGCGCCGGGCTCGCCCAGAAGAACTACCGGACCGGGACCTTCACCGACTCCGCGGACGCCCTGTGGAACGGCGACGCGGGCATGGTCCTCAACGTCACGTCCTTCCAGACCCAGATCCAGGCCAAGCACAGCACCGCCGAGATCGACAAGAAGCTCGGCTGGTTCCCCGTCGCCAACTCCGGCGCCACCGGCCTGTACTCCCCGGACCAGACCAACGGCGTGGTCGCCTTCAAGACCGGTGACGAGAAGCGGCAGAACGCGGCCCGCCAGTTCCTCGCCTTCTGGCTCGGCCCCGACTACGCCGACTACATCAAGACGATGAAGATCCCGTCCGTCGAGCCGTCCGTGCCCACCCCCGACGGGCTGCCGCAGACCGCCACGTCCCAGGTCGCCGAACTCCCCAAGGCCATCGGGGTGTTCCAGGCCAAGGCCATCGTCGCCCCCGATCTCCATCTCGCCCTCGCCGACATGATCTACGGCAAGAAGTCGCCGAAGCAGGTCGCCGAGTGGGTGCAGGGCCAGTTCGCCCAGGTGGCCAAGGCCCAGAGCGCTCCGGGCTTCTGAGCGAGGAGGGCCAGCCGTGGCAGACACCGCCGTACGAACGCGCGCCCGGGCCGCCGGGGGCAGCGGAGGCAAGAGGGCCGGGCGGCGCAAGAGCGTGGGGCGGCTGCCCAGGGCGGCCGTGCACCACCCCTGGTGGTTCGCGCTGCCGGCCGTCGTGGTCTTCGCGGGCTTCTTCCTGCTGCCGAACCTGCTGAACTTCTTCTACCCGTTCACCAACTGGTCGGCGTACCACACCGGCATCTCCTTCGCCGGGTTCGACAACTTCACCACCATCGCCGACGACGGCTCGCTGCTCCGCGCCATCCGCACCACCCTGGTGTACGCGGTCCTCGCCGCGCTCTTCCAGAACGGCTTCGGGCTGGCGCTGGCCCTGCTGCTGGAGCAGGACACCCGGTTCAACCGCTTCTTCCGCGCGGTGTTCTTCCTGCCGGTGCTGATCTCGGCGCTCGCCGTCGGCTATGTCTTCCAGGCCCTGCTCGACCAGGACGGCGCGGTCAACCAGTTCCTCGGCACGGACATCCCGTGGCTGGGCTCCACCACCTGGACGATGGTGCTGGTCAGCGCCGTGCACGGATGGAAGTGGATGGGGCTGGCCATGCTCATCTACCTCGCCGGGCTCAAGGGCATCCCCGGCGACACGCTGGAGGCGGCCAAGGTCGACGGCGCGGGCGCCTGGCGGACGTTCTGGTCGATCCGCTTCCCGATGCTCGCGCCCGCGGTCACCTTCAACGTGACCACCGCGCTGATCGGCTCGATGAACACCTTCGACATCGTGCAGGCGACCACGGGTGGCGGTCCCGCGTCCTCCACCGAGGTCTTCAACATCTACATGTTCCGGGTCTTCGGACAGGGCCTGTACGCGCAGGCGTCCGCGATGAGCCTGGTGCTCTTCCTGGTGGTCGTGGCCGTCGCGATCCCGCTCGTGATCGGACTGCGCCGAAGGGAGCAGATGCTGTGAGCGCACTCGTCATGACTCCCACCGCCCGCGTCTGGCGGTACGCGCGGCCCGCCCTCGTTCTGCTGATCGCCGCGCTCGCCGTCGGCGTACCGCTGTGGCTGGTCCTGGCCACCTCGGCCAAGTCCCAGGGCGAGGCGGTCAAGCCCAACCTGGACCTGCCCGGCCACTGGCAGCCCGCCGCCAACTACGACCAGGCCCTCAGCGAGGGCGAGATGGTGCGCGGCTTCGTCAACAGCCTGCTGGTCGTGGTGCCCTCGGTGGTGCTGGTCCTGGTGCTGGGCGCGGGGGCGGCCTGGGTCTTCGCCCGGCGCCGGGGGCGGCTGGTGTCCGCCGCGTACGCCCTCACCATCAGCGGGCTGCTGCTGCCGCCCGCCGTGATCACCATCGTGATGGAGCTGCGGCAGCTGGGCCTGGCCGGCAGCCGGCCCGGCATGATCGCCGTCTACACCGGGATGTATCTGTCCACGTCGATCTTCTTCATGACCGGGTTCATCCGCACCATCCCGCAGGAGCTGGAAGAGGCCGCGCGGATGGACGGCGCCTCGCCGCTGCGCGTCTTCACGCGGATCATCCTGCCGCTGCTGCGCCCCGTGATCGCCACCGCGACGATCATGGTGATGCTCTATGCCTGGAGCGACATCTTCTACGCCTTCTTCGTCCTGGGCGGCGGGGACAAGGCGACGCTCCCGCTGGGCCTCTACAAGGTCGCAAGTGCCCAGCTCTACCTCAACAACTGGCATCTGGTCTTCGCGTATGTGGTGGTCATGAGCCTGCCCATGGTCGCGGTGTTCCTGATTGCCCAGCGAAAGATCGTTTCTGGAATCACCAGTGGAGCCGTCAAGTAACTGGAGGTCCTGTGAGAAGAGTTCCGATGAGAAAGCGACGAGCCCTCGCCGCCGTCATAGCCGGGGCGGCGCTGGTCGCCGCCGCGCTACCAGCCGCCTCGTACGCGGACAACCAGCCCAAGGCCGCCCAGGCCCAGCGCCTCTCCGTCGACCTCGCCGCGAGCGAGGGCCCGGTGCTGCACGGGGCCAACGGGGCGCTGTACGGGCTGAGCGACGACGGCGTGCCCAGCGACGCCGCCCTCGCCCCGCTGAAGCTGACCACCGTCTCGCAGAAGCCGGAGGGCGGGGCACAGCACCCCAACGGAGACGCGCTGACGGTCTCCAAGTCCTTCTTCCGCAACGGCGGGGACGCGGTCTACATCCTGCTCCAGGACACCTACTCCCAGTGGCCCTACCAGGACCTGGGCATCGACGACTACCTCCCCAAGGTCGAGAAGATCGCCAAGGACGTGGCGGGCGCGCCGAACAGCGAGCGCTTCGTCTATGTGCCGTTCAACGAGCCCGATCTGATCTGGTACAAGCTCAACTCCTCCGACCCCGCCACCTACCAGAAGGGCCGGGACCGCTTCTTCGCCGAGTGGAAGACGGTCTACCAGCGCATCCGCTCCATCGACCCGACCGCCCGGATCGCCGGCCCCAACGAGGCGGGCTACGACACCCGCTTCCTCCCGGAGTTCCTCACCTGGGCGAAGGCCAACAAGGTGCTGCCGGACGTGATGACCTGGCATGAGCTGTCGTCCGGCTCGCTGCGGGACTTCCAGGGCCACTACGACCACTACCGGGCGCTGGAGAAGAGCGTCGGGATCTCCCCGCTCCCGATCAGCATCGACGAGTACGCCAACCGCCGCGACCTGTCGGTGCCGGGCCAGCTGGTCCAGTGGGTGTCGATGTTCGAGCGCAACAAGGTGTACGCCAACCAGGCGTACTGGGACGCCGCGGGCAACCTCAGCGGCAATGTCGTCCGGTCGAACATCCCCAACGGCGGCTGGTGGTTCTTCCGCTGGTACGCCGGGATGACCGGCCGGACCGTGAAGGTCACCCCGCCCACCGCCAACGCCATCGACACCCTCCAGGGCCTGGCCTCGTACGACCCGTCCCGCAAGCAGGCGCAGATCCTGGTGGGCGGCTCGGCGGGCGACGCGGACGTGGCGGTCCAGCACGTCGACCGCGAGCTGTTCGGCTCGCGCGTGGTGGCGACCGTCTCCGAGGCCGAGTGGTCCGGCTACGAGGGCGCGGCCGCGCCGCCGCGCGTGCTGTCCCGGAGCGAGCTCAAGGTCGGCGCGGACGGCTCGGTGACGGTGCCGCTGACCGGTATGAAGACGATGTCCGCGTACCGGATCACGCTCACCCCGGCCGGCACCGGCACCCCGCGGGCGGCCGAGGTGCCGTGGAGCGCGTCGTACGAAGCGGAGTCCGCGGCGATTACCGACGGCCAGGTCTACACCCAGGGCACCGTCTCCAACGCCAACGGCTACGCAGCCTCGGGCACCAAGGACGTCGGCTCCCTCAACAAGCCCACCAGCAAGGTCGCCTTCGACGTCGACGTCCCGAAGACCGGCACCTACGACCTGGCGGTCTTCTACGGCAACCAGTCCGGCGCCCCCTCCACCCAGACCCTGACCGTGGACGGCCAGTCCGCGCAGCCGGTCACCTACCCCTCCACGCTCAACTGGACCTACCGCGGCATCCAGCACATCTCCGTCCGGCTGAGCGCGGGCAGCCACACCCTCACCCTGGCCCACGACAAGGGCGAGGCCACCCTCGACAAGATCGACCTGACCGCCGCCGCCACCCCCGCCACCTCGTCCGTCTCGTACGAGGCCACCCTGGCCGACCCCTCGGGCAGCCCCCGCTACGACTACTCCTCCGCGGCCGGAACCGGCACCGGATCCCTGGTCCTCGACGGCTCGGACACCGCGGTCTTCGACGTGTACGCGCCGCGCGACGGCTACTACACCCTCACCCCGCAGGGCTCCGGCGGCCGCGTCGAGCTGTCCCTGCACGGCACCACCATGGCCACCGCCCCGGGCCGGGCCGAGCGGCTCTTCCTCACCGCGGGCAACAACCGCGTCACCGCCGCCCCCGCCACCACGTCCGCCGTCCGGCTCTCCTCCCTGGACGCGACGGGCGCGGGCGACACCAAGGGGCTCGCCTCGTACGAGGCGGAGAGCGGCACCCTCGGCGGGGCCGCCGCCAGGACCGCGAGCGACTACGCCTCGGGCGGCGCCTACGTCGGCTTCCTCGGCAACGGCGCGGCCAACGACCTCGAACTGACCGTCCAGGCCCCCTCGGCGGGCCGCTACATGCTGATCGTCCACTACGCCAACAACCAGCGCGCGGACGGGCACGACTACAACACCAACGTCATCTCCCGCACCGCCGACATCTCGGTCGGGGGCGGCGCGGCCCGGCGCGTCGCGTTCAAGAACACCTGGACCTGGAACGACTACTGGGGCCAGGGCGTCCCGGTCGACCTGGCCAAGGGCGCGAACAAGCTGACCTTCGCCAACCCGAGCTCGTACGCGCCGAACATCGACCGCGTCCAGCTCGCCCCCGTGAAGGGCTGAGCCGAATCCGGTGAGGGCGTGCCCCCGTATGGCGGATCAGCCCGCCATATGGGGGTGCGCCGCGTGCTGGTGCGCGGCGGCCTCCTCGGTGGGCGTGGGGCAGCCCACCGTGGCGGTCACGGCGGTCAGCAGCACCACCGAGTCCTCCACCGCGACCAGCCCATGGCGCTCCTGCGGGATGCGCTGTACCTGCCCGGCGATCAGCTCCATCCGGACATGGCCGGTCTTGCCCGCGGTGAGCCGGACATGCCCGTGCAGCACCTGGAGGCTGGCCGCCGGGGGCGCGTTGTGCTCGTCGAGCTGGCAGCCCGCGACCATGGCGATGACGCTCTGCCGCAGCGGGCCGTCGTGCAGGAACAGATGCGAGCTCCGGCCGTGCGGGTCGGTCTTGGCCCGGTCCAGGTGGTGGCGTGCGAGTGCGGTGAGGTCGTCCATGTTGTCCCTCGATCGTCGCCGGGTCACCTCAATCGTCACCGGCTACCGTGATGCGCGCCAGTCGCACAGCCGGAACGCGTACAGAAGGGCTCTTCCGCCGTGGCCGACTTCCTGACCGTACTGACCACCACCGACACCCCCGAGAAGGCCGAGGCCCTGGCCCGCGGGGCGGTGACCGCGCGGCTGGCGGCCTGCGCGCAGATCAGCCAGCCCGTGACGTCCGTGTACCGGTGGCAGGGCGAGATCGAGACCGCGACCGAGTGGCAGGTGGCGTTCAAGACGACCGCGGCGCGGTACGGGGAGCTGGAGGCGCACCTCCGCGAGGCACACGACTACGAGACGCCGGAGATCATCGCGACGCCCATCACCCAGGGCGGCGAGGACTACCTGGCGTGGGTGGTGGCGCAGACGACGATCGACTGACGGCCGTGACGACGGGTGCGGCTCAGCGGGAGCCCTCCAGCACCCGCTGGATCCCGCGCTCGCGCGGGCCCAGGAACTGCGGGTCCGGCTTGAAGACCGCGTCCAGCGCCGCCTTGCCCGCCGCGACGGCCTCCCGCGCCCCGCCGAACAGCCACGTCGCGTCGCGCGGCTCGGCGACGCCGACCCCGTACGCGTCGATGCCCGCCGCCTCGCACAGCGCCAGCGCCCGGCGGATATGGAAGTCCTGGCTGATCAGCACCGCCCGGCGCACACCGAAGATCCGTTCGGCGCGGCTGCACGAGTCCCAGGTGTCGAAGCCCGCGTAGTCGCTGACGATGCGCCCGTCCGGCACGCCGTGCCGCACGAGATAGGTGCGCATCGCGTCCGGCTCGTCGTAGCCGTGCCGGCTGTTGTCGCCCGTCACCAGGATCGCGCGGACCTTCCCGCGCTCGTACAGCTCGGCGGTCGCGTCCAGGCGGTGCGCCAGATACGGGGACGGCTCGCCGTTCCACAGCCCGGCACCGAAGACCACCGCCACCGGGGCGCTCGGGACGTCCGCGACCGTGCGGACCCGGGAGTCCGTGGCCAGCCGCAGCCAGGTCGCGGGCAGCAGCGCGAGCACGCTGAGCGCCATCACCACCTGGACGGCGCGGCGCCGGCCGCGGCGCGTCTTCGGGAGCCGCAGCCGCGCCCGCCCCGCCCGCACCGCTCTGCGCACCCGCTCGCCGACACCCATCCGTCCACCGCTTTCTCCGCTGCCCGACTGGACTGACGTCGGCCACGGCCGATCGGTTGCTCGACCGGTTGCTTGATCAGTTCGGCCGGCAGACGCAGTCACATTAGGCTGGTGACCCTCCCCGTCAGCGAAAACAGCAGGTGATCCCGTCGTGCCCCCGACCCCGACCCCGCCCCCGATCCCCAAAGCAGAGCTCCACCTCCACATCGAGGGCACCCTCGAACCCGGGCTGGCCTTCGCGCTCGCCGAGCGCAACGGCGTCGAGCTGCCGTACGCCACCCAGGACGAGCTGCGCGCCGCGTACTCCTTCACCGACCTCCAGGACTTCCTGGACCTCTACTACGCGCTGATGGCGGTGCTGCGCACCGAGGACGACTTCGCCGACCTCGCGAACGCGTACCTCGCCCGCGCCCGCGCGCAGGGCGTCCGGCACGCCGAGATCTTCTTCGACCCGCAGGCGCACACCGCGCGCGGCGTCGCGATCGGCACGGTCATCGGCGGCCTGTCGCGCGCGCTGGACGCGGCGGAGGAGACGTACGGCATCACCACCCGCCTGATCATGTGCTTCCTGCGCGACGAGAGTGCCGAGTCCGCCCTGGAGACCTTCGAGTCGGCCCGCCCCTACCTGGACCGCCTCACGGCCGTCGGCCTCGACTCGGCGGAGGTCGGCAACCCGCCGTCGAAGTTCCGCGAGGTCTACGCGCGGGCGCGGGAAGCGGGGCTCAAGTGCGTGGCCCACGCGGGGGAGGAGGGCCCGCCCGCGTACGTCTGGGAGGCCCTGGACATCCTCGGCGTCGACCGCGTCGACCACGGCGTGCGCTGCCTGGAGGACGAGGCCCTGGTCGCCCGGCTGGTCACCGACCAGGTGCCGCTGACCGTCTGCCCGCTCTCCAACGTCCGGCTGCGCGTCGTCGACCGGCTCGAGGACCACCCGCTGCGGGCGATGCTGGACGCGGGCCTGCTGGTGACCGTGAACTCCGACGACCCGGCCTACTTCGGGGGCTACGCGGGCGACAACTTCGACGCGGTACGGGACGCGCTGCGCCTGGACGACGCCACGCTGCGGACCCTCGCCCGGAACTCCTTCCGCGCGTCCTTCCTGGACGAGGGGACGAGGGCGGCCTACCTGAAGGAACTCGACGCGTACGAGGCCTGAGGCCTCGGACGACGGCGCCCCGATCTCCCCACGCCCTCGGCGGCCCAGCCACGGGGCATGCCCCCGGGCCGCGGGTGCCCCGGCCAGGCCCTGTCCGGTGGATCTTGACGCCTGCGGCGGGCCTCCCCACCCCGCCCCTTCCCGACCCCTGTCGATGTGCGTCTCCGCCGCGCGGGGGGCTCCCGCCCCAGACTCCGGGGTCCAGGGGCGAAGCCCCTGCCACGCGGCGGAGCCGCACATCGACACTGCGGGAAGGGGCGGGGTGGGGAAAGCGCACCGGGCCGTGACGCTGCCCCTTCCACCGGCGCGCCGCCGCGGGTGGGGGCAAACCCGCGGGCCCCCGGGAGCCCTCGCCCACGCCGGGGTCTGGGGCGGAGCCCCGCACGCGGCGGAGCCGCATATCGGCAGGGGGCGGGGAGGAGCAGTGTCCGATGAGCGGCTCCGCCGCGTGGGCCCGCCGCAGGCGTCAAGCTCCGCCGGACATGGCCTCGGCCCGGGGGCGGCTCCGGTGGGGCCGCCCCCGCCCCGCCGGGTCGCGTCCCGGGGCGGCGGGGTCCGGGGCGCAGCCACAGGATCGGGGAGGGGCGGGGTGGGGGACTAACCCGGGGCCCGTTCCACCCGCACCGCGCACACCTTGAACTCCGGCATCCGCGAGACCGGGTCCAGCGCCGGGTTCGTGAGCGCGTTGGCCCGCCCCTCGCCCGCCCAGTGGAACGGCATGAACACCGTGTCCGGCCGGATGTCCCGGGTGATGCGGGCCGGGGCGACGGCCCGGCCGCGGCGGGAGGTCACCGCGAGGGGGTCGCCCTCGGCGGCGCCCAGGCGCTCGGCGAGCTGGGGGTGCAGCTGGACGAACGGGCCGGGGGCGGCCCGGTTCAGCTCCTCGACCCGGCGGGTCTGCGCACCCGACTGGTACTGGGCGAGCACCCGCCCCGTGGTGAGCAGCAGCGGATAGTCCGCGTCCGGCTCCTCCGCCGCCGGGCGGTGGGTCACCGGGGCGAAGCGGGCCCGGCCGTCGTCGGTCGCGAAGCGGTCGAGGAAGAGGCGCGGCGTACCGGGGTGCGCGCCGGGGCCGGTCGAGGCCCCCTCCGGGCAGGGCCAGAAGACCCCGTCCTCCTCCGCGATCCGGCGGTACGTGATCCCCGAGTAGTCCGCCACCCCGCCCGCCGACGCACGCCGCAGCTCCTCGAAGACCTCCTCCGGGTCGGCCGGGAAGCCCTTCTCCCAGCCCAGCCGGGCGGCAAGCCCGCCCAGCACCTGGAGGTCCGAGCGGACGCCGGGCGGCGGGGGAACGGCCGCGCGGCGCAGGATGACGCGGCCCTCCAGATTGGTCGTGGTGCCCGTCTCCTCCGCCCACTGGGTGACCGGAAGGACGACGTCCGCGAGCGCGGCGGTCTCGGAGAGGACCACGTCCGCGACCGCCATGAAGTCCAGCGACCGCAGCCGCGCCTCTATATGCGCCGCGCGGGGAGCGGAGACCACCGGGTTGGAGCCCATGAGCAGCAGGGCGCGTACGTCGCCGCCGAGCGCGTCCAGCAGCTCGTAGGCGCTGCGCCCGGGCCCGGGGAGCGCGTCGGGCTCGACGCCCCACACGGCCGCGACATGGGCGCGCGCGGCCGGGTCGTCGAGCTTGCGGTAGCCGGGCAGCTGGTCGGCCTTCTGGCCGTGTTCGCGGCCGCCCTGGCCGTTGCCCTGGCCGGTGAGGCAGCCGTAGCCGGAGAGCGGACGGCCCGCGCGGCCGGTGGCCAGGCACAGGTTGATCCAGGCGCCGACGGTGTCCGTGCCCTTCGACTGCTGCTCGGGCCCGCGGGCGGTGAGCACCATGGAGTTCTCCGCGTCGCAGAACATCCGTACCGCTTCCCGGAGTTCGGGGACGGACACGCCCGTGATCCGCTCGACCATCTCCGGCCAGTGGGCCATCGCGGCGGCCCGCGCCTCGGGCCAGCCGCTGGTGCGCCCGGCGATGAACTCCTCGTCCACCCGCCCCTCCGCGACCACCAGGTGCAGCAGCCCCAGCGCGAGCGCCAGGTCCGTCCCGGGCCGCGGCGCCAGGTGGAGATCCGCCTGCTCGGCGGTCCGGGTCCGGCGCGGGTCGACCACGATCAGCCTGCCGCCGGACTCCTTCAGCTCGGTCAGATAGCGCAGCGCGGGCGGCATGGTCTCGGCGAGGTTCGAGCCGACGAGGATCACACACCCCGTGCGGGCCACGTCCGCCAGCGGGAACGGCAGCCCGCGGTCCAGGCCGAAGGCCTTGTTGTGCGCGGCGGCCGCGGAGGACATGCAGAAGCGGCCGTTGTAGTCGATCTGCGAGGTGCGGAGCACCACCCGCGCGAACTTCCCCAGCGCGTACGCCTTCTCGTTCGTCAGCCCGCCCCCGCCGAACACCCCCACCGCGTCCCGCCCGTGCGCCCGGGCCGTGGCCGCCAGCCCCTCCGCGACCCGGTCCAGGGCCTCCTCCCAGGTGGCCGGTTCGAGCCTGCCGGTGTCAGGGCGGCGGACCAGCGGCTCGGTCAGGCGCACCCGGGAGGAGAGCACGGCGGGCGCGGTGCGGCCCTTGCCACACAGCGCGCCGCGGTTCACGGGGAACGCCGTCCGCTCCACCACCGCCACGCCCCCTTCGCTCCCCGGCGCGGGGCGCAGCGCCATGCCGCACTGGAGCGAGCAGTACGGGCAGTGGGTGTCGACGGCGGCGGTGTCGACGGCGGCGTCGGGCGTCGTCACGGGGGTCGCGTGCGGCATGCGGCCAGCGTGCTACGGCCGTGTTACGGCCCGCGTCCGCTCGCGTTACGCACCGGGCAACCGGACCTCAGCGCGGGCGGCGGCGGGCGGTGAACTCGCGGCAATCACCTGTGACGGCCGCGCAACGGGGGTGCAATGTCCCGCTGCGAGGCTCTCGTCATGACGGCGTCGCCCCGCCCCGGTCCCGCAGCCCCTTCCGGCCCCCTCGACAGTACGGCGCAGCTCATGACCAGGATCACCGCCCAGCTCAGCTCGCAACTCGGCCATCTGACCCTCAGCGGCCCCCGCGCGGCGCGCCGCCCGCCGACCCTTGTCGCCGTGGCCCACGGCAGCCGCGACCCCGAGGCGCCGCGCACCGTCACCGCGCTCGTGGACCGCGTCCGCGCGCTCCGCCCCGACCTGCCCGTACGGCTCGGCCACATCGAGCTGAACCAGCCGCTGCTCGCCGACACGCTGGCCGCGCTGCACGGCGAGGCCGTTCTCGTACCGCTCCTCTTCGGGCGCGGCTATCACGTCAAGCGGGACCTGCCGGACACCGCCGCGGCCGCGCCTCACCTGTCCGTCCGCATCGCCGCCCCGCTCGGCCCGCACCCGCTGCTCGCCGAGGCCCTGCACGCGCGCCTCGCCGAGGCCGGGTGGCGGCGGTCCCGGGGGCTGTCGGAGACGGGGGTCGTGCTGGCGGCGGCGGGCTCCCGCGACCCGGACTCGGCCGCCGACACGGCCCGCGCCGCGGCCCTGCTCAGCGCCCGGCTCGGAGGGGTGCCCGTGCTGCCCGGCTACGCCTCCGCCGGCGGGCCCACCGTGGCCGAGGCGGTGCGCGCCCTGACCGACCGGGGGCGCCGGCGGATCGCGGTGGCCTCGTACTTCGCCGCTCCCGGGCGGTTCGCGACCCAGTGCGCGGCCGCCGCGCCCGGCGTCGCCTCCGGTCCGCTCGGCGACCATCCGGCCGTCGCCCGGCTCGTGGTCCACCGCTATGAACAGGCGCTCGCCTCTGCACCCATGTCACACCCGGCGGTTACCGTCGGTGTATGAGCCGCACGGGACCCACGGCATCCGACCCCTCAGCCGAGACCCCCCAGTCCACCCAGTCCCCCCAGTCCACCCACCAACCTGATCCGGCCCGGACGACCGAGTCCACGGCCTCGGCGAGCCCCGGCTACGAGGCGTCGGACCTGGAGCGATGGGCGCCCGAGCCCGACAAGCGCCCGGGCCGCACGGCCTTCCAGCGCGACCGGGCGCGCGTGCTGCACTCGGCCGCGCTGCGCCGGCTGGCCGGCAAGACGCAGGTCGTCCCGGCGGCCCCCGCCGCCGACCCCGGCCCCGGCGCCCCGGCCTGGGACGCCACCCCGCGCACCCGGCTGACCCACTCCCTGGAGTGCGCCCAGGTGGGCCGGGAGCTCGGCGCCGCCCTCGGCTGCGACCCGGATCTGGTGGAGATGGCCTGCCTCGCCCACGACCTCGGCCACCCGCCCTTCGGGCACAACGGCGAGCAGGCGCTCAACGAGGTCGCCGAGGCGTGCGGCGGCTTCGAGGGGAACGCGCAGTCGCTGCGGCTGCTCGCCCGGCTGGAGCCCAAGCGGTTCGTCGCCGACCCGGAGACCGGCGCGCCGGTGAGCGTGGGCCTCAACCTCACCCGCGCCGCGCTGGACGCCGCCACCAAGTACCCCTGGCCGCGCGGCGGCCACCCCCGCGACCCCGGCTCCCGCAAGTTCGGGGTCTACGAGGACGACATCCCGGTCTTCGCCTGGTTCCGGCAGGGCGCGCCCGAGCACCGCACCTGCTTCGAGGCCCAGGTCATGGACTGGTCCGACGATGTGGCGTACTCGGTCCACGACGTCGAGGACGGCCTGCACGCCGGCCATCTCGACCCCGGGCTGCTGCTCGCCGAGCCCGAGCGCCGCGAGGTCTTCGCCGTCGCCGCCGACCGCTACGCCCCGGGCGCCGATCCGGCCGAGCTGGCCGAGGCGCTGGACCGGCTGCTGGACCAGGAGTGGTGGCCACACGGCTACGACGGGTCCTCCGTCGCCCAGGCCCGGCTCAAGGACGCCACCAGCCAGCTCATCGGCCGCTTCTGCCTCGCCGCCGAGGGGGCCACCCGCGCCGCGTACGGCACCGGCCGGTTCACCCGCTACGGGGCGGAGCTGGTGGTTCCGCGCGAGGCGCGGCTGGAGTGCGCGGTGCTCAAGGCCGTCGCCGACCGCTATGTGATGCAGCGCGCCGACCAGGAGGCGGTCCGCGCCGACCAGCGGGTCATCATCGCCGAACTCGGCGCGGCGCTGACCGCCCGCGCCCCGGTGGGCCTGGACCCGCAGTTCCGCGCGCTGTTCGACGAGGCGGACGCGGCCGGGGACGACGTGGGCCGCCTGCGCGCCGTCGTCGACCAGATCGCCGCCCTCACCGACGCCTCCGCGCGCTCCCTGCACACCCGCCTGACCGCGCCGCGCGCGGCGCGGCGCCCATGAGCGGGCTGGCCCGCCCGCGGCCCCGGCCCGCGGCTCGGAGGGCGACGATCCGCGTCCGCGGAGGCGCGGCGCGCTGGCCCGTACGGCGTACTGCCTCTTCCCGCCGCACGCGCGGTGCGGGAGGCTCGAACATCGGCTCACACGACCGGGGCTCACACGACCGGCCTTGACATGGCGTAGCCGCGCACGGCGCACGGGCACCGCGCGGCAGCGAGGAGGAGACAAGTGGTCGACGCACACCAGACGTTCGTCATCGTCGGAGGGGGTCTGGCCGGGGCGAAAGCCGCGGAAACCCTCCGGTCCGAGGGATTCACCGGCCGGGTGATCCTGATCTGTGACGAGCGCGACCACCCCTATGAGCGACCGCCCCTGTCCAAGGGCTTTCTCACCGGCAGCCAGGAGCGCGACACCGTCTTCGTCCATGAACCCGCCTGGTACGCCCAGGCCGATATCGAGCTCCACCTCGGCCAGACCGCCGTCCAGCTCGACCGCGCCGCCAAGGCCGTGGTCCTCGGCGACCGCACCCGCATCCACTACGACCGGCTGCTGCTGGCGACCGGCGCCGAGCCGCGGCGTCTCGACATCCCCGGCACCGACCTGGTCGGCGTCCACCATCTGCGCCGCCTCGCCCACGCCGAGCGGCTGCGGTCGGTCCTGGCCGCCCTCGGCCGGGACAACGGCCAGCTGGTCATCGCGGGGGCGGGCTGGATCGGCCTGGAGGTCGCGGCGGCCGCGCGCGGGTACGGCGCCGAGGTGACGGTCATCGAGCCCGAGCCCACCCCGCTCCATCTGGTCCTCGGCCCCGAGCTCGGCAGCCTCTTCACCGATCTGCACAGCGAGCACGGCGTCCGCTTCCACTTCGGCGCCCGGCTGACCGAGATCACCGGGCAGGACGGCGTGGTGCTGGCCGCCCGCACCGACGACGGGGAGGAGCACCTCGCCCACGACGTGCTGGCCGCGATCGGCGCCGCCCCGCGCACCGCCCTCGCCGAGGTCTCGGGCCTGGAGGTGGCGGACCGCTCGGCGGGCGGCGGGATCGTGGTCGACGCCGCGCTGCGCACCAGCGACCCGGACATCTTCGCGGCGGGCGACGTGGCCGCGGCGCCCCTCGCGTTCCCGGGCGGCGCCCGGCCGCCCGGCGGCCGGCTGCGCGTCGAGCACTGGGCCAACGCGCTGAACGGCGGGCCCGCCGCGGCCCGCGCCATGCTCGGGCAGGACGTCGCGTACGACCGCGTGCCGTACTTCTTCTCCGACCAGTACGACGTCGGCCTGGAGTACTCCGGCTACGCGCCGCCCGGCTCGTACGACCAGGTGGTGTGCCGCGGCGATGTCGGCAAGCGGGAGTTCATCGCCTTCTGGCTGAGCGAGGGCCGCCTGCTGGCGGGGATGAACGTGAATGTGTGGGATGTCGTGGAGCCCATCCAGCGCCTCATCCGCAGTGGCGCCCGGCTCGACCCCGACGACCTGGCGAACCCCTCCGTCCCGCTGGCGTCCCTGCTGCCGTAGGCGTCGCGCGCGGGCCCGGCCGGGCTCCGGCGATGTCGGAGCCCGGCCGTAGAATTCACGCGTGGCAGGCAGGATCAACGATGACGACGTGAAGGCGGTGCGGGACGCGGTCCCGATCGACGCCGTCGTGTCCGAATACCTCCAGCTGCGCAACGCGGGGGGAGGCAATCTCAAGGGCCTGTGCCCCTTCCATGACGAGAAGTCCCCGTCCTTCCAGGTCAGCCCCAGCAAGGGGCTTTTCTACTGCTTCGGCTGCCAGGAGGGCGGCGACACGGTCGACTTCATCATGAAGATCGACCACCTCTCCTTCGCCGAGACCATTGAGCGGCTCGCCTCCCAGGCCGGCATCACCCTGCGCTACGAGCAGGGCAGCGCGACGCCCGGCCGGCAGCAGGGCGAGCGCACCCGCCTGGTCGAGGCCCACAAGGCGGCCGCCCAGTTCTATGTGGAGCAGTTGGACAGCCCCGAGGCGGAGATCGGCCGCAGATTCCTCGCCGAGCGCGGCTTCGACCAGGCCGCGGCCCAGCACTTCGGCGTCGGCTACAGCCCGGCGGGCTGGGACCACCTGGTCCGCTTTCTGCGCGGCCGCGGCTTCAGCGACAAGGAGCTGATCCTCTCCGGCCTCGCCCAGGAAAGCCGCCGGAACCCCATCGACCGCTTCCGCGGCCGCCTCATGTGGCCCATCCGCGACATCACCGGCGAGGTCGTCGGCTTCGGCGCGCGCAAGCTGCGCGACGACGACAACGGCCCGAAGTATCTGAACACCCCCGAGACCCCGCTCTACAAGAAATCCCATGTGCTGTACGGCATCGACCTCGCCAAGAAGGAGATCGCCAAGACCAGCCGGGCCGTCGTCGTCGAGGGCTACACGGACGTCATGGCCTGCCACCTCGCCGGGGTGACCACCGCCATCGCCACCTGCGGCACGGCCTTCGGCGGCGACCACATCAAGATCCTCCGCCGGCTGCTGATGGACAATTCCAGCGCCGAGGTGGTCTTCACCTTCGACGGCGACGCGGCGGGCCAGAAGGCGGCGCTGCGGGCCTTCGAGGACGACCAGAAGTTCGCCGCCGAGACCTATATCGCGATCACGCCCGGCGGGATGGACCCGTGCGACCTGCGCCTCGCCGAGGGCGACGAGGCCGTCAAGTCGCTGGTCGACAGCCGTACGCAGCTGTTCGAGTTCGCGATCCGGCAGATCCTGGCCCGGCACAACCTGGACACGGCGGTCGGGCGGGCCGCCGCGCTGGACGAGGCGGCGCCCGTCGTCGCGGGGATCAAGAACAGCTCGATCCAGCACGAGTCCGCGGTGCACCTGGCCGGGCTGCTCGGCATCCTCGACACCCAGTTCGTGGTGCGCCGGGTCGCGCAGCTCGCCCAGTGGGCCCGCGAGCGCGGCCAGCGCGGCGGCCCGCAGCAGGGCGGCGGGCGCCGCGGCGGGGCGCCGGGCGGCCCGGCGGGTCCCGGCGGCGGCTACGACGGCCCCGGCGGCCCCGGTGGGCGCGGCGGTCCCGGCGGTGCCGGCGGAGCCGCCTCCGGTGGCGGCGCGCCGCAGCCCCCGCGCGGCCCCGCGCTGAACCTCCGCAGCCCCGCCCACCGCGTCGAGCGCGAGCTGCTGAAGCTCGCCCTCCAGCGCCCCGAGCTGGTCTCCCCGGCCTTCGACGCCTACGGGACCGACGAGTTCACCGCCGCCCCGTACGTGGCGGTGCGCCGCACCATCGAGGCCGCGGGCGGGGCGGGCGCCGCCGACGGCGACTATCTGGCGCGCGTCCGCGACGCCGCCCCCGACGACACGGTCCGCGCGATGGTCACCGAGCTCGCCGTCGAGGCCCTCAACACCCGCCGCGACCCCGACGAGGTGTACGCGGGCGTCCAGTTGGTGGCCGTCCGGCTGGCCGCGGTGAACCAGCGGATCGGCGAGGTCCAGGGCGCCCTCCAGCGCCTCGGCGCCGGCGCCGACCCCACCCACCTCGCCGCCGTGCAGAACGAGCTGTGGGTCCTCCAGCAGTACGGGCAGTCCCTGCGCGAGAAGGGCGTGGCGGCCCTGTAGGGGGCCCGTGGTCCTGCGCTGTAACCGCCCGGTCACGGCCCGCTGCGCAAAAAGTGCTCGCACGCCCCTCGTGGCGGGCGTGCGTCGTACTCCACACTGGTTGCGGTGCCTGAGTCCTCGGAGCGCGGCGGTGTTGGCCAGGAAGGGCCGGATTCCCCCGCAGATCCACTCATGATGTACGGGACGGACGGTGGCGTGGCCGCCGCAGCCGTACCCGATCGTTCTGCCGCCTCAGCAGCGATCACCCTGGAGGTCGCCCCCGTGCAGACCCAGACCCTCACCGACGCGGCGCACGCCCCCGAGGGCACAGCAGGCGCGGAAGGCAGACCGGGCGCCGAAGCCGCAGCGGAAGCCGTGGAGGAAGCGGCGGAAACCGTGGAGACGGCAGACACCGTGGAAGCCGTGGAAGCCGTGGAGGTCGAAGTCGTGGAGCCGGTGGTCCGCGCCGAGACCTCCAGCGGCCCCTCCTCCGACCTCTTCCGCCAGTACCTCCGCGAGATCGGCCGGATCCCCCTGCTGTCCGCCGCCGACGAAGTGGACCTCGCGCGCCGGGTCGAGGCGGGGCTGTTCGCCGAGGAGAAGCTCGGCAACACGCCCGACCTCGACAGCCAGCTCGCCCTCGACCTCGACCGGCTGGTCGTCCTGGGCCGCATGGCCAAGCGCCGCCTCATCGAGGCCAACCTCCGCCTCGTCGTCTCCGTCGCCAAGCGCTACGTCGGCAGAGGCCTGACCATGCTCGACCTGGTGCAGGAGGGCAACCTCGGGCTGATCCGCGCCGTGGAGAAGTTCGACTACGCCCGCGGGTACAAGTTCTCCACGTACGCGACCTGGTGGATCCGCCAGGCCATGTCCCGCGCCCTCGCCGACCAGGCCCGCACCATCCGGGTGCCGGTGCATGTCGTCGAGCTGATCAACCGCGTGGTGCGGGTGCAGCGCCGGATGCTCCAGGAGCGCGGCTACGAGCCCACGTCCGAGGAGGTCGCCCACCACCTCGAACTCCCCCCGGAGCGGGTCAGCGAGGTGCTGCGGCTGGCCCAGGAGCCGGTGTCGCTGCACGCGCCCGTCGGGGAGGAGGACGATGTCGCGCTCGGCGACCTGATCGAGGACGGGGACGCCGCCTCGCCGGTCGAGTCCGCGGCGTTCCTGCTGCTGCGCGAGCACCTGGAGGCCGTGCTCTCCACGCTCGGGGAGCGCGAGCGGAAGGTGGTGCAGCTGCGGTACGGGCTGGCCGACGGGCGGCCGCGGACGCTGGAGGAGATCGGGCGGATCTTCGGCGTCACGCGGGAGCGGATCCGGCAGATCGAGTCGAAGACGCTCAACAAGCTCCGCGACCACGCGTTCGCGGACCAGCTCCGCGGCTACCTCGACTGACCGCTACCCCATCTGCCCGGCGCCCGGGCCCGCCTCGAACGCGCCCGGGTGGGTCTGCTCGCGGACCGCGACGTACTGCTGCCGCACCGCCTGCCCCACCGCCAGCTCGTCGCCCGGCTCGAAGACCTGGCTCGCGGCGGCGGGCCACAGCGGCGGCTGGTGCGGCGAGAGGGTGCCGTGCGCGGCGCCCAGGGCCCAGGCGGCCTGCCGGGCGGCGCCCAGCGCGGCGTAGTCCGCGGGCTGCGGCACCACGACCTGGGCGCCCAGCAGCGCGGGGGCGACGGCGCGCACCGCCGGGAGATCGGCCGCGGGCCCCAGCAGAAACACCCGCCGCACCGCGACGCCGCGCCCGCGCAGCACGTCCAGCGCGTCCGCGAGCCCGCACAGCATGCCCTCGAAGGCGGCGCGGGCCAGGTGCTCGGGTTTCATGCTCTCGCGCCGCAGACCCGTCAGCGTCCCGGCGGTGTGCGGCAGATGCGGGGTGCGCTCGCCCTCCAGGTAGGGCAGCAGCACCAGCCCGTACGACCCGGGCGTGGACTTCAGCGCCAGCGCCGAGAGCCCCTCCAGATCGACGCTCAGCAGCTCCGCCGTACCGCGCAGGGCCCGTACGGCGTTGAGCGTATGGACGACCGGCAGATGCATGCCGGTGGCATCCGCGTACGAGATGATCGTGCCGGAGGGGTCGGCGAGCGCCTCATGGTGGACGGAGAAGACCGACCCCGAGGCGCCCAGCGAGATCACCGCGTCGCCGATCCCGACGCCGAGGCCGAACGCCGCCGCCATCGTCTCGCCGGTCCCGGCGGAGATCAGCAGCCCCTCGGGGGTGTGGCCGGCGGCCTCGGCCGGGCCGATGACCTCGGGCAGCCGCACCTGATGGCCGAGCGCCAGCTCGATGAGGTCGGGGCGCCAGGAGCCGGTCGCGGCGGACCAGTAGCCCGTGCCGGAGGCCGTACCCCGGTCGGTGGTGCGCCGCACGGGCCGCCCCAGCAGCTGCCACACCAGCCAGTCGTGGGGCTGCATCAGCTCGGCCACCCGCCGCGCCGCGTCCGGCTCGGTGCGGGCCAGCCAGCGCAGCTTGGCCACCGCCTGGGTCGCGGCCGGCACGGAGCCGACCGCGTGCGCCCACGCGGCGCGGCCGCCGAGCGCCTCGGTGAGGTCGGCGGCCGCGGACTGGGCGCGCTTGTCGTTGCCCACCAGCGCGGGCCTCACGAGCCCCCCGCCCGCGTCCAGGGCGAGCAGCCCGTGCCCCTGCGCCGATACGCCGATGGCCTGCACGCCCTCCAGCAGCTTGCCCTCGGCCGCCTCGCCGAGCGACAGCAGCCAGGACTGGGGGTCCACGTCGTACGGCGACGCGGCCGAGCCCCCCGGGGAGGGCGCGGGATGCGGGGCGTAGCCCTGCCTGAGTACGGCTCCCGTGTCCGTATCGCAGACGACGATTCGTGTGCTCTCGGACGAGCTGTCCAACCCGGCGACTATCCCCATGGACCAGATGATGCCACCGGCGGGGGCTAGGTGTTGCTCGTCCCCCAGTCGTCCTCGCCCTCGGCGGCCTTCTCCCGCTGCCCGATCCGCTCGCGCAGCGGCTTGACCCGCTCGAACGCCCTGGTCGCCGCCTGCCGCCCGCCCAGCGCGGCCGTCTCGGCGGTATTGCGGACCGCCGGGTTCTCCACGAACTGCCGCGCGCAGGTGCGCAGCTGCTCGTACCGCTCGCGGCCGGCCCGCGTGCCGAGCACGTATCCGACGGCCAGCCCCGTGATGAACGTCAGCCGGTAGCGCATCGACCTGCCCTTCTGGTTGTCCCTCGCA
This sequence comes from Streptomyces sp. NPDC097640, assembly GCF_040302705.1. Taxonomy (NCBI): domain Bacteria; kingdom Bacillati; phylum Actinomycetota; class Actinomycetes; order Kitasatosporales; family Streptomycetaceae; genus Streptomyces; species Streptomyces sp. NPDC097640. The sequence goes on along the minus strand of NZ_JBEOSB010000047.1, from coordinate 10,182 downwards.
TCGGACCCTGGGGTCGCGCTGCGCCTACCCGTCCCGACCGCAGATCACCCGCGGCCCGCCGTGGACACCCACGAGGTTACCGATTGGCGGAGCACCCCCCTGCTTGCGCTAATGTATGTGTCGCAGCGAGCGAGCGCCGTCCGGAAGCCCCGGACGGGGTCACGGTCGATGCACACGGAGCAATCCCCTGTAGCTCAATTGGCAGAGCAGCCGGCTGTTAACCGGCAGGTTACTGGTTCGAGTCCAGTCGGGGGAGCTCGGTCCCCTGTAGCTCAATTGGCAGAGCATTCGGCTGTTAACCGGAGGGTTACTGGTTCGAGTCCAGTCGGGGGAGCAGAGGGAGAGGACCCCATTGGGGTCCTTTTTCATTTCCGGAGCACAGTGACACGCGTCAGTGTGGCCGACATCCGCGCGCGGGCATGGGTGTACCCAACTTCGGCCCCCCGAAGCAACAGATCGTATGAGCGGCTATGCTGCGGCAGACGGCGTGCGCGGATGCGCGCGACGCGCCGTTACGGGGCGGTAGCTCAGCCGGTTAGAGCAGCGGACTCATAATCCGTCGGCCGTGGGTTCGAGTCCCACCCGCCCCACCGGATGCTACGCGGGCAGAAGCCGTTCTACCTGCGGAAACGTGGAGGCCCCCGCTCGCGTGGGGGCTTTTCGCGTCCAGCGAGATCGTCAGCTCGGCCAATGCTCGCCCGAAGTGAGATCACCCCACCCTGACAGCCGAACATGCCGGAGGGGCTCGCGAAAGTGGGGGCGGGCCCTGCGCCCGCTCACTGCGTGCTGGGCGGCGTCTCTCGGTCCCTGAGACCGATCAGTCCTTGAGATCGATCGTCCGTGCCGGCTGTCCGGTCGTACGGGCGATCGTCTCGAAGTCGCGGTCGTAGTGAAGCAGAGTCAGCCCCGCCTCTTCCGCGGCGGCGGCGACCAACAGGTCGACGGGGCCCGCACTGCGGTGCTCGCCCTTGGCGGTGAGCAGTTCCTGGACGACGCGTGCGCGTCGGTAGATGCCCTCGGGCGTGGGGCACCAGGTGTAGTGGGCGTCCAGTGTGCGCTTCACGCGTTCCCGGTCCGCCGCCGAGCGTGCGGAATAAAGGACTTCCAGTTCGGTGATGTCGCAGAGGGCGACGAGTCCCGCGCCGATCCTGTCGTCCCACTCGGCCGTGGTCCGGCCGATGAGGACGCGGGCGAGGGCGGAGGTGTCGATCAGGTAGTCGGCGACGGTCACCCATCCGCTCCTGTGTTGCGGACACCGTCCGGCCCGCCGGTGGGCCGGTGCTTGCTCTTGTCGAGGAGGATGTCGATATCCAGGGCGCCTTCGGCGACCAGTTCGCGAGCTTCTTCGAGCGCGCGCAGTCGTCGGAAGCGGGCGGTGACCTCCCGCAGGGCGGTGTTGATGGTGTCGCGCTTGGTCGTGGTGCCGAGCTCTTTGGCGGCGGCCTCCAGCGCCTCGTCGTCGAGATCGATCACGGTGCGGCTCATGGCGCCTCCCTTGTATATACGGCGGCATATATCAATATACATGATCCACTATGTCTGGCGGCGGGTGTTACTTGTCGAGGCGCACCCAGGGCTGCCTTCCGGCGCCTCCAGCGGCCTCGCTCAGCCAGGCATGCCGCACCGTGCGGGCGGAGGGCGGCCGGTCGCGCGGGGCGCCGTAGCCGGACCGGGCGACGTCGCTCACCGGTCGGTGCCCCGCACGCCGGTCTTACCGCAGGTTGGCGAGCTGTTCCGGCAGCGGCTACGAGGACACGCCCCCGGTGCAGGCAGCCCCTGGCTCGGGGGTCTGTGCGCCCTGGACGTACTTGTCGAGGAACTCGTCGACCCGCGCGTCGGACGCGTTCTGGACGTCGAGCTGGTGTCCCCAGGCCGTCAGCGTGATCGGTGACGACTGGTCCTTGTAGGGGCTCATCAGGGTGTACGGCGTCTGGGCCACCTTGGCCTCGAGCGCCGTGAGGTCCGTGCGGGCGGCCTTGTCGTTGTACGTGACCCAGACGGCACCGTGTTCCAGGGAGTGCACGGCGTTCTCGTCGCGGATCTGGCTGCTGTAGACGTCGCCGTTGCAGTTCTGCCAGGCGGGGTCGTGGTCGCCGCCGGCGGGAGGCGTCATGGGGTAGCTGACCGGGTCGGCGACGTGGTTCTGGCTCAGGTTGGACCACGTCTTCTCACCGGCGGCCCCAGCCCCCTGGGGCGTGGACGTGGGCGCGGATGTGGGCGTGGACGTGGGCGTGGACGTGGATGTGGGCGTAGCTTTTTCCGCCTGCTGTTCACGCGTTGCGTCGTTGTCGGAGTCGTCTCTGAGGAGGAAGAAGGCTCCACCTCCCAGAAGAAGCGCCACCACCACCGCAAGGGCGATCCACATGGCCCCTTGCTTCTCCGCCCCGGGCGTCGGGGTCGGGGGGTGAGCCGGTGGGGCGTACGGCATGGGGCCGGGCGCGTGGGCGGCGTAGGCGTGCTGTCCGATGGCGGTGGGGTGGCCCTGCAAGGTGGCTTGGGGGGAGTGTGCTGGTGGAGCTGACGGCGTATGCGGTGGTGTCGTCATCGGCCTGGCAGCGGTGGCGTGGCTCTCACTCGTCGCCTGGCCTGGGTGGGGCGGTTCTGCCGCGGGCGGTGCGGTGGTGGCGGATGCGAGCAGGGTGCCGGCTGCCTCGCTGGTCATCCGGGCGGTGGTGTCGCGAGTGAGGAGGCCGGTGATGAGTGAGGAGAGCGGGGGGTGGCTGTTCAGCGGCGGCAGGTCGTCGTGGAGGATGGCGTGCAGGGTGGCGGCCGGGGTCTCGCGGGCGAATGGGTCGTGTCCCTCTGCGGCGTGGAACAAGGTGGCGCCGAGCGACCATAGATCCGTCGCGGGAGAGGGACCAGCGCCCTGGAACAGTTCCGGGGCCATATAGCCGGTCGAGCCGGCGACGCCGTCGCGGGTCAGGCGGGTGTCGTCCATGGCGTGAGCGATGCCGAAGTCGACGAGCTTGACGTGGTCGCCGGGCAGCACCATGACATTGCTGGGCTTGATGTCCCGGTGCACGAGTCCGATCGAGTGCGCGGCGTTCAAGGCGGACAGCAACTGACCGGCTATACGGGCCACTCGCTCCTGGGGCAGGGTCCTGTACCACTCCAGGAGCTCCGCCAGCGAGGGCGCCTCCACCAGCTCCATGACGATGTAGACAGCGTCGTCCTCGGGCGTCGCCGGCACGAGATCGTAGATCGCCACAACACCGGGATGGTTGAGCCGACCCGCCGTATGGGCCTCGCGCAAGGCCCGTTCGCTGAACGTCGACCGTTCCTCGGCTGACAGCCCTGGCGGAGTACGCAACTCCTTGACTGCCGCAACCCGTCCGATCAGCTCATCGGTCGCCCTCCAGACCACTCCCATCCCGCCCTGGCCCAGCACGCCTGCCAGTCGGTACCGGCCGGCCACCAGCCGCCCGGCCCCCTGGGAATCCGTCCCCACAACCGTGCTCCTCATGCAATCACCCACCGGCCGGCACCCCGCGTGCCGGCCTGGCAGCAGGTTATCCAGTGGTGCCATCACGTAAAGATCTCACGGGGGAGGTCACGAGCCGATGGCTGGGAAGTTCGCCCGCGATCCGCAGGAAGCCGAGCTGGTTGTGCGGGAGTTGACCGGCATGGGCTCCGATATGCGAGTCGCGAAGGTCAGGAAGGAAGGGTGATCCTCGGCGGCGTGATATCTGGTGGCGTGAATTTTGATATCCTCGGAGGTCGTGGGCGTTGGCTTGGAGGAGGACTCATGGCACGAACCGTCATCAATGTCGACGACGAGATGCTTGCCGAGGCCGCGGAGATCTTTGGCACCACGACCAAGGTCGCCACGGTGAACGCCGCGCTGGAAGACGCGATCAAGCGCCGCAAACGGGCATCGTTCCTGAACTGGCTTGCCGAAGGTGGCCTGCCGGACCTGACGGGTCCCGTCGAGACTCCGGCTGACCCGCACCAGGCCGCATGACCGATTTCTACCTCATCGACAAGTCCGCACTTGCCCGTTACCCGAAGCCAGCCGTTCGTGCGGTGATCGAGCCGCTGCACAATGCGGGCCTGCTCGCCGTGTGTGGTGCGGTTGAACTCGAGGTGTTGCACAGTGCGCGGTCCAAGGCCGACGCGGAACGCATCCGCGACGAAATGCGCGGCTTCGACTGGCTTCCGACCCCTGATGAGGCATGGGACCGTGCCCTGGATGTGCAGACCCAGCTCATCGCGGCCGGTAACTGGAAGGCTCTCTCGGTATCGGACCTCGTGATCGCGGCGACCGCCGAACGTCACAGCGCGATCGTCCTGCACTACGACGGCGACTACGACATGATCGCAGCCGTGACGGGGCAGCCAACGCGATGGGTTGTGCCGTCCGGAACAGCAGACTGAGGTTCCTCTCAGCTCACGCGGGCGCGAGCGGCGCTCGCACCCTACGTACCGTGATCAGCGTGCTGCCGCCGTCTTGTCTGCGCCGAGCGCGACGCTCCGTTCCCTGCGCGCGACCGCCCGCCGACCATAGGACGCAGGCGGACTCGGGCGTCCAGGCCGCCGCCGGGAGCGTCGTGCAGGGTGATCTCGCCGCCGGAGGCGCGGACGAGGTGGCGGACAATGGGCAGGCCGAGGCCCGTGCCGTCGTGGTGGGTGTCGGAGGCGCGCCAGAAGCGGTCGAAGGCGCGCTCGCGGTCGGACGCGGACATTCCCGGACCCTGGTCGACGATGTGGAGTTCGGCGCCGGGGGTGCGGGCCAGAGCGATGGTGGTGCCGGGCAGTGAGACGCGCAGGGCGTTGGCCACCAGGTTGTCGATGATCTGCTCCAGGGCGCCTGGAATCGCCCATACCCGGCCCGCTGGTACGCCGGTGATGCTGACAGCGACGTGCTGTTCGGCGGCGAGCGGTTCCCACATCGCGGCGCGCTCGGTCAGGACCGCGTCCAGGTCCACCGGCTCGGCGGTGGTCGCCGCGTTCTCGAGCCGGGCCAGCGCGAGCAGGCCCTGGACCATACGGCCGAGGCGCTCGACCTCGCCGACGGACTCCTCCAGGCTGCCGTGGGCGCGAGGGTCGAGGTAGGGCTCGAAGTTCTCCAGCCGCAGGCGCAGCGCGGTCAGCGGGGTCTTGAGCTGGTGGGAGGCTTCCGAGGCGAACGCGTGCTGGGCCTCGAGCAGGTGCTGCAACCGGGTGGCCGTGTGGGTGAACGAGGCGGCCAGGCGGCGCAGTTCGGGCGGGCCGGTGCTCGCGTCCGGCGGGTTTGCGAGGTGCCCGTCGGCGAGTTGGGCGGTGGCGGCCTCCAGCGTGCGCAAGGGGCGGGTGATCCAGCGGGCCAGGGTGAAGGCGACCAGCGCCACCCCGGCCAGGATGCAGGCGCCGGCCAGCGCGAGGGCGCCCCAGATGCGGTGGACGCGGGCGGTGACCTCGGCCATCGGGTAGGTCAGGCGCAGGGCGCCGCGGATCGTGGTGCCGGAGGCGCCGGGCATGGTGGCCGACAGGACGTCGTCCCCGGCGACCACGGTGGGCTCGTTGCGCAGGGCGCGGGCGATGTCCGGCTCGCCGGAGAGATCCGTGCCCGTGCCGGCCCGGGTCTGGGAGTCGGCGAGGACGATGCCGGTGCGGTCGGTCACCACGACCCGGCCGCCGGTACGGGTGGCGTAGTCTCCGATCACGTCGGGCAGCGCGTCGAGGTTGCCCTTCTCGATGTTCTCCTCGGTGACCTCCGCGAGCATGGAGGCGTCGCGCTCCACGATCTGGGAGGCGCGGGAGACCTCGGCGCGGGCGTAGATGACGCCGAGCGGGATCTCCAGCCCGGCCAGCACCAGCAGGGCCAGGCCGAGGTAGCTGAGCAGCAGGCGGCGGGTCATCCCGACGCCTCGGACGGCATGTCCTGGGCGGGGTCGGTGAGGCGGAAGCCGACCCCGCGCGCGGTGGTGATCCACCTGGGGTCTTCCAGCTTGCGGCGCAGCGCGGCGACATGGGCGTCGAGGGTCTTGGTGGGGCCGAAGAAGTGCGGGTCCCACACCGCGTCCATGATCTGCTGGCGTGAGTGCACGGCGCCGGGGTCCTGGGCGAGATAGGAGAGCAGATCGAACTCCCGTGGAGTCAGGGATATCTCACCACCGTCGAGGCGGACCTGACGGGTTCGACGGTCGATCTCCAGCGGCCCCAGCCGCTGTGCGCCGCCCCCCGGCCCGGCGGGCGGTCCGGCGGGTTCCGGCGAGTCGACGGGCAGGGCGCCCGTGGTGCGCCGGGTGACCGCACGGATGCGGGCGACCAGCTCCCGTACGCCGAAGGGCTTGGCCAGATAGTCGTCGGCGCCGAGTTCGAGCCCGACGATGCGATCGGCCTCCTCGCCGCGCGCAGTGATCATGATGATGGGCACGCCGGACTTCGCCCGCAGGCTGCGGCACACGTCCAGCCCGTCCATATCCGGCAGGCCGAGGTCGAGCAGCACCAGGTCCGGGGAGGCCGCGGCGTCCGCCAGGCCGGCGGCGCCGGTACGGGCCCGGTCCACCGTGTAGCCGTAGCGGCCCAGCCCTTCGGTGAGCGGTCCGGCGATCCGGTCGTCGTCTTCGATCAGCAGCAGCCGCATGGCGACAGGCTCGCACAGCAGTGCCACGGGAGTCGGGGTGTTCACGAGAACCCGCCTGGGGCCTGAGGGGCATGGAATGAGGAGTCCGGCCGGGGGAGTTCAGTCATCGCCGGACCGGTCGCCGTCCTCGTCCTCCTCGTGCTCCTCGTCCTCCTCGTCGTCGTGCCGGTCACCGGTGGCCGGCAGCGAACTGGCGCCACCGCCGGGAGGAGACGTTGCGGAGGCAGTCGCCCCTGGCAACGGGGGTTGCTCGGTCGGCGACTTCGGCTCGGGAACCCGCGCGGTGCCTGCGGGCGTCGGGTCCGAGGAGACCGTGTCGCTGACCGCCGACAGGGCGAGGCCGAAGCCGCCCGCAACCATCAGCGCGGCGGCCACGGCCAGGACCGGGCGGCGGCGGGCGAGCAGCTGCTGCCACCCGCCCGCCTCCCGCTCGTGGCTGCGGTCGCGTGCGTGCCGCGCCGCGTCCGGCTCGTCGATCTCGGCGGCATCCGCGGGCTCCGGCGGCGGCTCGTCGCCGGGCCAGGCTTGGGAGGCCGAGGGCGACGGGTAGTTGTACGCGTCCTCGTCGAAGCGAGCACCGTAGGCTCCCTCCGACTGGTTGAGGACGTTGAGGACGGCCGTCGTCTCGGTGGCCGGCTTCACCCGGGGCTGGCTCGACATGTGCTTCTCCCTTCCGGCGGGTCGCCCTCGGCCCTCGGCCGTCAGCCGGCGTTCTTTTCCTCTTCCTCGGTGCCCTCCTGCTTGGTGCCGGTGACGTTGTACGACTTGTCGAGGTAGATCTCGACCGTCGATCCGTCCTGCTTCTGCACCTCGACCGCGTACATGCCGGGCTTCTCCGCATCCACCTCGGACTTCAGGACCGTGCCCGGGTACTTGGCCAGCGCGGCGGCCTCGGCCTTCTGCTTGATCTCGCCGGTCAGCGGCGGCTCCTTCTTGTCGTCGGCGTCGCCTCCGGCCTCCCCGCCCGCCTCGGCACCGCCCGTGCTCGGGGCTGACTGCTGGGTGTCGGCGGCGTTGGAGCTGCTGGAGCTGTCGTCGGAACCGCCACCGCAGGCGACGAGGGTGAACATCAGGACGGCGGCGGGAGCGGCGAGAAGGGCACGACGGGGCAGAGCACGCATCGGATGTCTCCAGGTCAGTGGGGATGCGGAGGTCCGTGAACCGGCCCTCCGGGGGACAGCCATGACCCTAGGAATCCGCGCTCCAGAGCGAGCCCAGCAAACAGAGAGAGGCAGACCAGGAAACGACCAATGTTTCGCAGTACGGCGACTGGCCCCGCGTGCGGGCCTCGTCGAGGCGGACGAAGCGTTCTTGCCGCGAACGTCGAGCAGTGTGCCGCTCATGCCGAGGCTCGGGGCGATGCGGTCCGTGGCGGTTCTCGTCCGCCAGTTCCTCGCGGACGAGAACCGCCAGGTTGACCCGGGCCTCCATCGGACGTTCTCCGGCGTCGAGGGGCCGAGGACATGCCCAGTCGCCAGGGGCCAGCGCGGCCCGTCGAGCGCGCATCGCTGATGCGCGTGTGGGCACCGGTCATCGCCTCGGGCCGTTGCCCGGCGGGAGCCAGGCCGTGCTAGTGCGAAATATTCGACTGCATTCGACTGCCGAATATTAAGTGACGGGTTTTTCTCTTGCGTCATTCCACTCGCCGCGGAGAATTCCGTAGACGATCGAGTCTCGCCATTGATCGTGCACGTGAACGTGTCCGCGAATTCTGCCTTCTTCGGTCATTCCGCAAGCTAGCAGAGTCTTTTCCGAGGCTACGTTCAGTGGGGATCGCGCTGCCCAGACGCGATGTAGATCCAGGTCGATAAAGGCGAGTCCCAAGAGCAGCTGCACGGTTTCTCTGCCGTAACCAACACCCCAGGCGTCCGCGCGCAGAGCGAAGCCGAGGGTGGCTGCCCGCTGTTGGTGCGGATCAATGGCCAGGCGCGAAAATCCGACCAGCTCCTCGCTGTCGTTTTTGATGACGGCGAGGGCGTACTCTTCGCGCCGGGGTAAGGCTGCTGATGAGATGGATCGGGCGAGGATGCTCTCGACTTCGTCGCGAGTGCGTGGGGTAAAGCTCAGGTGCTCGGTGACCTCGGCGCTTCCGTAGATCGCGTGGACGGCGTTGACGTCATCGACAGTGAATTCGCGAAGCGACAGGCGTGAACTGCTGCGTCTGACCGGATACATGCCAGCGGGTTCTACCCCGGTCGGCTTACCGCGGTAGGGCGAGTGACCGGTGATTGCTGAAGACGGCGATCTCTTCACGCAGCGGAAGCCGGTGCCGGCGTGGGCACCCCAGGTCGTGACTCGCCTTGGCCAGCATTCCAGTCTGACGGGAAGCGAACTGATCAGCTCGGCCGCAGGAATTCGATAGCCCGCTCGTCCAGGTCTGCTGCACAGCGCACGCCGCGGGCGCGGAAGCGGGCGAGATCTGTGCGCATCCGAGTCACGGCCTTGCGGGTGCGGACGGATCGCACACCGTCCATGTGGTCCATCGCCCGATTCCAAGTGGCACATGCCTCCTCGATGCTGCCGCCCTTGATCTGCATTTCGGCGCTCGCCACCAGGTCGAGGGCAACTATCCGCGCATAGCCTGCTGGGCGGGATGCGGCGGCCCGCGCGTACTGCTCCGCTGCTGTCTTTCGGTCGCCCAACGTCTCGTAGACCTTCGCGTTGCGCGAATAGACCGACGCGGCAGGCGGCCCCCAGGCGAGGGCCCAGAAGGGCACCTCGTCCCCCCGGTCGGCGGCCAGGAGGGTCCGCGCCCGCTCAGCCTCGGCAATGGCTGCCCGCCGCTGCCCGGACTTGGCCAGGGTGTGGGCGTGCACGACGCGGAACAGGGATTCCGTCTGCACGTCGACGTTGCCCTTGGCCCGGTTCAGGCCGGTCTCAGCCAGGGCCCGGCAGTGCTCGGGCCGGTGCAGCTTGAGCCCTTGCATGGCCATCGTGCGCATCACGAACCCGTCGTGTCCGGGAACACCGGACTCGACGGCGAGAGCATAGGACTGCAGGTAATAGCGCTGGGCCAGACCCTGCTGCCCCGCGTCGTAGGACTTCCAACCGAGCAGGTGAACGCCGCGGCTGGCGGCCGAGAGCATGTGCTGGCGGATGTTTTCGCTTCGGAAGCGGCCCCGGCACAGGGGGGCGACGTCGTCGCGCAGGTATTGCACGAGGGCACTGCGGCCGTGCTGGCCGCCGTGACGTTCGTCCATCTCGGAGAAGAGCCTCACCATGTCCCGGACCGCGGCGACTTCGGCCATGCCGATGGCCTGGCCCGTGCCGGCGGCGGCGGTGCGATCGGCGATTTCTCGGATGTACGCCAGCGGCAGGCCGGCGGCTGCGACCGAGTAGGCGAACGTGTTGAGGAAGCCGCGCCGGTCCAATTCGTGCCTCCACATCGGCAGCAGGGTGTCCAGTGGATCCTCACCGAGAGACAGCCCGAGGCTGTCGTCCTCCTCGTCACGCGGCGCGAGCCCCAGGTCATGAAGGGTGAGCAGGCGACCGAGTTGTCGGGAGAGCGCTACGGCGAGGTTACGGCCGGTGTCGCCTGCGGGAACGACGCCGCCGATCCAGTGCTCGATGGTCGACTTGTTGGTCCGTAACGCCGTGCCGCACTCGGCGGCTGCCGC
>NZ_JBEOSB010000046.1:0-66374 GCF_040302705.1 Streptomyces sp. NPDC097640 | reverse complement strand
CCGCCGGAGCGGGGGTGCGAGTGCGGTTCGGCCGCGTGACGGCCGCCGGACTCGGCGAGGCGCTGGACACGGTTTTGCACGAGCCGGGCCATCGCACGGCGGCCGAGCGCGTCAAGGCATCCTTTCGCGCGGCCGGCGGCGCCGCGGCGGCAGCAGACCACCTCGAACAACTGGCGGCGCGGGCCGCCGCCCGGACACCTTCGCAACCCCCATAGGAGGAGAGATGAACAGCGGCGTCGAACCACCCACCGCGCCAGGCCCGGCGAGCGACGCGCCCGGCCCCGGCCGCGGGCGTCCCCAGCCACCGCTGGCAGGTACCCCCGCGGAGGCAGCCGGGGCGGAGCCGAAGGGGGGCGCCGTCGTTGACAGGGGCTCAGGCGCCCCGGCAGGGGATTCCCCGGCTACCGCTGGGGGGACTCCCCCCAGCGGTAGCCGGGGGATGACCGAGCCCCTGAAGAATGACGACCGCGCCGCGGCCGTCGCCGCGCTGCGCCCGCGCTATGCGGACGACCTCGCGCGGGGCACCGAGCGGCTCTTCGAGCCGCGCCGGACCGACTGCCCGTGGTGCGGCTCGGACCGGCTGGAGGAGCGGCTGCGCACCACCGACCTCATGCAGCACAAGCCTGGCGGCTTCGGGCTGGACCGGTGCCGGGACTGCGGCCATGTGTTCCAGAACCCGCGGCTGAGCGGCGAGGGCCTGGAGTTCTACTACCGGGACTTCTACGACGGCCTGGGCGAGAAGGACATGGCGGGCCTCTTCGCCGGCCGGCCGAAGACCTACGTCCGGCGCGCCGAGTCGCTGCGGCCCTTCGCCGAGGCCCCGGGGAAATGGCTGGACGTCGGCACCGGACACGGCCACTTCTGCGAGGCGGCCCGCGCGGTCTTCCCCGGGACCCTCTTCGACGGTCTCGACCTGAGCGCGGGGGTGGAACTGGCCGAGCGGGCGGGCCGGGTGACGCGGGGCATCCGGGGCAGCTTCGTCGAGCAGGTGGCGGAACTGGCCGACGCCTACGACGTGGTGAGCATGTTCCACTATCTGGAGCACAGCACGGACCCCCGGGGCGAGCTGCGCGCGGCGCGGCGGGCGCTGCGGCCGGGCGGCCATCTGCTGATCGACGTGCCCGACCCGGAGAGCCGCTTCGCCCGGCTGCTGGGCCGCTGGTGGCTGCCCTGGCTCCAGCCGCAGCACCTCCACTTCGTCCCCGTGGCCAATCTGCGCCGGGAGCTGACCGGGCTCGGCTTCACCGTGGTCGCCGAGGAGCACGCCCGGCCGCACGACCCGGTCGATCTCCTTGGCGCGGTGTGGCTGCTGCTCAACGCCGTCGCCCCGCCCGAGGACCAGCCCTGGCTGGCGCGGCCGCCGGGCCGGCTCCGCCGGGCGCTGCGCACGGCGACCGTGCTGGCGGGCGTCCCCGCCCTGCTGGCGGCGGCCGCGCTGGACCACCTGGTGATCAGGCCGCTGGCCGGCCGCCGTCATCTGTCCAACGCCTACCGGGTGGTCGCCCGGCGCGACTGACGAGGACCGGAAGACCCCGCCGGGCCGTCGGGAAAGACGGCCCGGCGGGGACCGGGGTCAGCGGTGCTCGTAACGGATGAGGGACCGCACCATGCGGCAGGTGGTGTCGGAGGGCGGGCGCACCCCGATCCGGGCCGCGGTCCGGGCGTCCAGACGCCACCGGAGTCGGGGACGCCGGTCAGGTCGAGCAGCCGACCGCTGTCCAGCACCCCGCCCAGCGGACGCCAGCGGACCAGGTCCCGCGAGTGGTGGACACGTACGCCCGGACACCACTCGAAGGTCGAGGTGGCGACGTAGAAGTCGTCCCCGACCCGCAGGATCGCCGGGTCGGGTGCGAAGCCGCGCAGGACGGGGTTTCCGCTCAGAGGGTGTACATCAGGGTGCCGAACCCGGGGTGGTCGCACTGGAAGCCCGGTCCTTCGGGACGGATCCGCTCGATGGCGGCGTAGGTCGAGGGCGCGCCCAGGCCGCGGCGTTTGACGTAGTGGTTGAAGACCATCTCGTAGACCGGGCGCAGATTGCCGCGCTCGACGGTGGAGATGGCGTTGTAGGTGGCCTGGCAGGAGCCCCACACCGTGTACGGCACATCGCCTCCGGTGTTGTACTTCGCGGTGTACTCGAAGCCGGCGAGCAGCCGGTTGCCGGATGCGGAGTACAGGTCCTCGCCCTGGATCCAGGCGATCTCGCAGGCCTCGGCCAGGCTGCCGAGGATCAGCTGGGTGTGGGCCTGGTCGCGTCCGCTGTCCACGCACTGGCCGGAGTCCCTGATCACGCGGCTGATCTTGCAGCAGTCATGGAGGTGGAAGGCGTCGACGGCGGCGTTGTAGAGGGAGGTGTCGTTGCAGAACACCCCGAACGCCATCATCGCCTTGATGCAGTTGGTGCCCCAGCCCGCGTCGCCGAAGGTCCGCACCAGGGGCACGAAGACGGACCTGAGGACGTTCTCGGTCTGGGCGATCTCGGCCGCGGACCAGCTGCCGGACGGTGCGGTGTAGCGCATCAGCTCGGCGGCCGCCGCGAACTTGAACCCGTAGATGGACGCGGCGAGTTGGGCGTCCTTGCCGGTGATCGAGGTGAGCGTGGACGACCAGGCCTTGATGATCTGGAGGGCCTTCGTGGCGTGCGCGGTGGTGCCGGTCAGGTTCCACATCAGGGCGTTCTGGTAGGCGGCGTTGCAGTCGTTCCAGAACTCCCAGTTGTGCAGCTCGGTCGTTCCCCGGTCCACCGAGGAGAACGGGCCCTTCATCGCGTACGACGACTGCGAGTACTGGTCGGCCTTGAGGACGTTCCAGCCGCTCAGCCAGGGCTCGGTGCCGGCGGCTATACGGGACTTCGTCCGCTGGATGTCGGAGAGCTTGTGCAGGACGCCGGGGTGGATGAAGGACGTGATGGCGGCGCCGGCCGTGGGGGTGAGGGCGGCGCCCGCCGCGGCGGTGGCGGTGCCGATGGCGGTGATCTGAAGGAAGCGGCGGCGGCTGGGGGAGCCGGGCGTGGGGGAGTGCGGCTCGGTCATGCGTCTTCCTCTTTCACTCGTCGTTGAGTGGTCGAAAGGCGGGGTGCGAGAGCGGGGGAGCCGCGGGGCGGCCGGGCTCCCCCGGGGTGGGGCGGTCAGTCGGTGGTGCGCCGCCCCCGGTACAGCACGAGCGTGCTGCGCGGGCCGACCTCGGGCCGCTGTCCGGCGCCGATCGTGCGGCCGGTGGCGAGGTCCTGGGCCGGGCCGAAGGCCTGGCGGGCGGACAGCGTGAAGGTCTTGTCGGCACTGGTGTTCATGGCGATCAGATAGTCGCCGTACTCGCACAGATAGAAGGGCGCGCGGCCGACGAGCATGGTCTCGACGCCGTCGAAGTGGACGCCCACCGCGGGGTCCGGGACATCGGCCGGGACGGGTGCGAGGCGGTGGACGTCGCCCTTCTGCGACTGGTGGAGGGTGTCGCCGGGCGGCGGGAACCCGCCGGGCGGGATGTGCCCGGCCCCGGGGTCGTTGATGGCGTAGTCCCACAGGACCCAGTCGCGGACGGTGAACGTGTCGCCGGTGGTGCCGGCCGAGCGCTGGCGGACGGTCGCGGAGCGCTGGTCGGTGGGGGTGAGGTGGTGGATGCGGGCATAGTCGTTGACGCCTTGCCGGGCCCGCCAGTAGAGGGAGGCGAAGAGCAGTTCCCTGCCGTTCTTCACGGCGAGGACGCCGTTCTCCTCGTCGGTGAAGACGAAGTCGGGCCGGTCCCAGGCGGTGGGGACGCGCCCCGGGCGGGCCGGGAGAGCCTGGAAGGCGTCCCAGTCACGGGAGACCAGGCGCAGCCCGGCCAGTCCGACCCGGGTCCAGCTGTGGTGGATGAGCAGGTCCAGTTGCTTGTAGAACTGGCCGTCGGCCACCATCTCCTGGGTCCAGCCGACGATCTCCGGGTCCTTGAACACCGCGGCCGACATCACGGGGTGGGAGTCCCACGCCGTACGCGAGGCGTAGGCGATCTCGCCGGGGTAGACCTCGTTGCGCCAGCCGACGACGGTCTCGATCCGGGAGACCCGGGCGCCCGTCTCGTCGACGTCGACCACCCGGAACCTGCCACGCGCCTTGATGATCTTGATCATCTGCTCGCGCAGCTCCGGTGCCTCCTGACCTCCGTGCCCGCGGGTGACCGACTCGTACATCATCACGAGCCAGTCGATGACCTCGCCGTAGCTGCCCACATAGCCCAGTTCGCGCGTCAGGCCCGCCCCGGTGACCTGGTAGTAGCCCTCGCCGAGCGGCTTGGTCGGCTTGCCGTCGGCGTCCTCCTTGCCGAGATAGGGCTTCATGCCGAGCGACTGGTACATGTAGTCGCGGGCCCTCTTGTCCGGCAGGGCGAGCTCCGGTGCGAGCAGGGCCAGGCCGCGGTTGGCCTGGTAGATGCCGATGGCGCAGATCTGCGACTGGTTGGTGTAGTGCGGGAAGTGCTGCCGCCAGTAGTCCCGGCTGGACTTGAGCATGTCGATGTACGCGTCGCGCCGGACCGGCGGCTGTTCGGGCCCGCCGGTGCCCGCCGGCGCGGTGACCACCAGGTCGTCGAACCAGGCCGTGCCCGGGCCGCTGAGCCGCAGATGGAACTCGACCTGGGTGGCCCCGTCCGGGGTGTCCAGGTCGATGGACACGTACTCCCAGCCATGGGTGCCGGTGGCGGCGAACTTGCGGTGGTCGCTGCCGACGAGTTTGCCGCCTCCGTCGAAGAAGAGCGGGTCGATGTGGGCACCCGTCCCCGTGACCCCGTCCGTCCTGATCCAGGCGCCGTAGGTGTGAACGCCCTTGCCGACCCGGGCCTTGGGGGAGGAGTAGACGGTGATGAACCCGCCTGCCGCGGTCGCTGTGACCTTGAGGGACGCGGAGCCGGACCGGGAGACCGAGGTGTCCCGCGACCAGGTGGCGTCGGCGGTCCTGCCCCAGCCGGGCACCTCCCAGCCGGTGGGCGTGTCGCCGCCTTCCTCGAAGCCGGGGTTGGCGATCTCGTACGGGGAACCGGTCACCTTCGCGTCCAGGCGGTCACCGAGGTGCTCCCAGAGGAGGGCGAGCACCAGGCCCACCCGGCCGAACCCCTGCCACTGCTGGTCGGAGCCGGTGAGCACCGCCTGGTCGGACTTCCAGGCCAGGTAACGGCCGTCGATCGCCCGAAGGACCCGGTCCAGCGCCTCCGGCTTCCGGTACGCGGGGCTGCCGGACCACAGGTAGCCCTCGGCGAGCGACTGGAAGGCGAAGGCGTCCATGCCGGCCGGGTTCGCGGTGGTGAGGTAGTACCTCTGGTCCTTGTCCACGCGCTTGCGGACGGCCTCCAGCGCCTCAGGGCCCTCGACCGTGCGCTTCTTCGGCTCCGGGGCGGGGCCCTGAACCTCACCCCTGGGCGGAATGAAGTACGGCTCGGTGTGGGTGTAGAGCCGGTAGATGCCGCGCGAGGGCGTGGTCATCTTGTAGTAGAGCTGGTCGGCGTTCTGGCCGTAGGACCAGATGCGGCCCATCGCCCGGATCTCCAGTGTCACCTTCTTCTTGCCGGAGGTCATGCGCTCCGGCAGCGGCAGGGTGTGGAAGAAGAACCGGCCGGGCGTGCGCGGGGACGTGTCGAGGATGTCCAGGCTGTCGACGGCGCCCTCGTCCTGGTAGCCGACCTGGAGTCCGTCGCAGAAGAGCTGGAGCCGCCACATGTTGGTGCCGGAGGCCGCCTGCTGCGAGGTGGTGTCGTAGTCGTCGCCCCACAGACGGACGGTGACATACGTGGTGCCGGCCGGGCTGACCGCGGCCTCGAACTTCAGGGTGCCACCCCAGTAGGACACCGGATCGGAGGGGTTGAGGACCCGGGCGCTCTGGCCCAGGCCGCCGGTCACGGTGTCGGAGCGGGTGGTGGTGAGCGCGTGGGCGGCCTCGGAGTCGGCATCACCGAAGACAACGATGTCCAGCGGCTTGCAGACGGCCGGTGTGACGGTGGCGCCCGCGGCCGCGGCGGGCTCCGCCGCGGCAGACGGGGTGTTCAGCAGGCCGAGTCCGGCCGCCGCGACGCCGGTCGTGCCGGCGTACTTGAGCACCTCACGGCGGCCGGGAACTCTGGGAGCGTTGGGCACGGCTGGTGATCCTTTACTTGAGGCTGCCCATGAGGATTCCGCTGCGCCAGTACCTCTGGAGCGTGAACATGAAGATGGCGAGCGGAACGATCGACAGCAGGGACCCGGTGAGGACGAGGGTGTTCATGTCGCGGGCGGTCTGGGCCTGCTGGAGCCACGAGTAGAGGCCCAGGGTCACCGGGAAGGTGCGCTCGCCGTTGAGCATGAACAGGGGGAGGAAGAAGTTGTTCCAGATGCCGATGAAGTCGAGCATGAAGATGGTGATGCCGCCGGTCCGCATCAGCGGCAGCGCGACCGAGAAGAAGACCCGCAGGTCGCCCGCGCCGTCGAGGCGGGCCGCCTCCATCAGCTCGGTGGGTACGGAACTGTCGGCGTACACCTTGCCGAGGTAGACCCCGAACGGATTGATGAAATACGGGATGAGGAGCGACCAGATGCTGTTGGTCAGCCCGATCTCGGAGAACACCAGGTAGAGCGGGAACGCTAGCAGGGTGCTCGGCAGCAGCGAGGCGCCGACGATGGTGGCGAACAGGGCCCCGCGGCCCCGGAACTCGAACTTCGACAGCCCGTATCCGGCAGCGAGCGAGACAAGGGTGGACCCCGCCGCGCCGAGGGACGAATAGAGAACGGAATTGCCGACCCAGCGGGCGAACACTCCGTCGTGGTAGGTCCAGATGTCCTGAAGGTTGTCCCCGAGGTGGTTGGAGGAGAACCACAGGCCGAACGTGGAGTAGAGGTCGGTCTGGCTCTTGGTCGCCGAGACGATCAGGAACCAGGTCGGGGCGAGCGAGTAGATCAGGAAGAGAACGAGAAGGCCGGTGGTGAGGACCACCGCGCGGCGGGTGGGGCGGACACCGCCCCCGGAGGCGGCACTGCTCATGACATCTTCCTTCTCGTCACGCGGTGGAACACGAAAGCCAGCACACCGGTGACCACGGCCAGGACGATGGACTCAGCGGCGGCGTACTGGTAGTTGCCGGTCTTGAACGCCTGATCGAAGATCTCCATCATCGGAGTGAAGTCCATGTTCACGGACTCCGGCGCGATCTGCCGCAGCAGCAGCGGCTCGGCGAACAGCTGGAGCCGGCCGATGAGCGAGAACATGCCGGTCAGCACCAGGATCCCGGTGATGTTCGGGATCTTGATCGACCAGGCGATCCGCCACTCCCGCGCACCGTCAAGACGGGCCGCCTCGTACAGCTCCCGGGGCAGGGCCTGGAGCGAGGCGGAGATCAGGATCATGTTGAACCCGATGCCCTGCCAGGTGAGCAGGTTGCCCAGCGAAAGATAGGTGTTGAGGCCGCCGAAGAACTCGACGCTCGTGCCCGCCCGGTCGGCCATGTCGAGCAGCGGGCTGCCCGTCGGGCTGTAGAGGAACAGCCACATCAGGGTCGAGACCACGGCCGGGACGACGTACGGGATGAGCAGGGCCGCCCGGAAGAACCGCACCGCCCGGGCCGCCACCCCGTCCAGGAGCAGCGCCAGCAGCAAGGAGATGCCGA
Organism: Streptomyces sp. NPDC097640; assembly: GCF_040302705.1. Lineage (NCBI taxonomy): Bacteria > Bacillati > Actinomycetota > Actinomycetes > Kitasatosporales > Streptomycetaceae > Streptomyces > Streptomyces sp. NPDC097640. Next base: position 58,778 of record NZ_JBEOSB010000046.1, on the reverse strand, counting down.
GCATCACCGTGATCTGCGCCGAGCCGAACACCAGCGTGCGCAGCATGCTCCGCCAGAAGTCCTCGTCACCGAGGACCGACGCGAAGTTGTCGAATCCGGTGTAGACGACCCGTGTCGGGCCGAAGCCGAGACCGGTGCCCTTCTTCTCGTACAGGCTCTGACTGAACGCGTAGCCGATCGGCGCGACGTAGGTGGCCAGGAAGCCCGCGAGGAAGGGCAGGGCGAACAGCAGCCCCTTGTAGGCCCCCCGTCTCCCGGTCCGGCGGGGGGAGGTCCGCCGGACCGGGGAATGGGTGGCGACCTCGGGTGGTCGCGTCAGGGTGGACACGGATCTCTCCAGGTGAGGTGGGCCGGCTGACACCGGTGGCTTGGCGGGGGGATCAGCCGGCCGCGACGGCCTTGATGCCCTTGTGGTTGAGGTCGTCGACGGTCCACTTCTGGAGGCTCGTCAGCATGTCCTTGACCCTCAGCTCCTTCTTGATGACCCTGCCCCACTGCTTCTGCATCTCGGAGTACATGGCGGCGTAGTTGGGGCCGTACTGCCACTGCTCACCGACCCGGGCGGCGGCGGTGGTGATCACTTGGGCGCTGTCGGACTTCCCGTTGAACATCTCCGTCGGGATGATCTTGTCGACGTACGGGGAGACGTCCTTGACCGCCGGGAACAGACCCGACTTGGACGCGGGGTCGGTGAGCGTGGTCAGCGACTCCTTGCTGCTGGACATCCAGGCCGCGAACTGCGCCGCCCGGTCCGGGTACTTGCAGCCCTTGAGCACGGCCGTGGTGTCGAAGTTGCTGGAGGTCCGAGGCTTCGCGGTGTCGAAGACCGGCGAGTCGGCCAGCTGCCAATCTCCCTTGGACTTCGGGAAGTTCGTGTTGTAGATCGGCAACTGCCAGGTCGAGGTGGTCATCGCGATGGTCTTGCCGCGGTCCCACGTCTTGAACACCCCCGGGTCGGCGTACGACGCGCTGGAGGTGAGGTCGTTGTCGACGAACTGCTGGATGATGTCGCCGGCATCGAGGGCCTCGGGCGTGGTGAAGCCGATCTCCCAGTGGTCGCCGGCCGCCTTGTACCACTGCGCGCCGGACTCCCAGGAGAGGTCGACCAGAGTGCTCGGGTCTTCCCCCGCTATGTTGTAGATCTTTACGTTCTTGTCCTTCCGCTGGACCTTCTTGCCGGCGGCGATCAGGTCCTCCCAGGTCTTCGGGGCCTCGATCCCGTACTTCTGGAACAGATCCGCGCGGTAGGCGGTGAACAGCGGCGAGGAGCCCATGGGGATGCCGAAGGTGGTGCCGCCGGGGCTCACCGCGTTCCACGCCGCGGTGGTGTACGCCGCCTTGTACGGGGCGGAGACCTTGGTGATGTCGGTGAGCAGTCCATCGGCGGCGAAATTCGCCAGGTTCGCTCCGTCCATCTTGGACAGGCAGGGGGCGGTACCGGCGTTCACCGCGGCGCGCAGCTTCTGGTAGACCGTCTCGCCCGCCGCGTTGACGAACTTGACCTGGGTCTCCGGGTGCTCCTTGTTCCACACCTCGGTCTGGGCCTCGATGCCGTCGGTCCAGCTCCAGAACTCGAGCGTGACGTTCCCCTTCGTGCCGGGGGCGGCGGCGTCGCCGTCGTCGGAGCCGGAACAGGCGGACAGCAGCAGGGAGAGAGACGCCGCGGCAGCCACCGGGACAAGGGCTCTGTTGCGGAAGCGGAACTTGGACATCGGTCCTCCACGGAGGGATGACTACCGTCCGAGGGAGGAGCACCTCGTGGAACAGTAATCGTTTGCTGTCTTGACTGCTGTGGACCGTACGGCCGGAGGGGCCGGAATCACAAGAGGAAAGGGCCGGAATGTTTCGTCGAACTTTCAAGAACGTTACGTGGTGGTGGCTCTGATCCGCGCGCTCGCCTTCCGCGATGGCCTCGCTGATCAGGTCTTATGGGCGCGCGCGGCCGGGGGCATTGACCGGCGGGACGACGGATCCTAACGTAGAATACGTTTACTCCCGGGTGAGGCCCCTTCGTGGCGTCCTCATGTCCGCCTCCGCGCCCGCCTCCGTGCCCGAGCAGGAGCACCATGCCCACTCACTCGCTGCCCTCCGCCGTGTTCGCGATGAACCCGGTGCATCTGCCCGAGCTCTTCCCGCCGCACCTGATGGAGCGGCTGCGCTGCCTGGTGCGGATCGACCCCCGACTCGTCGTGCAGGACTTCGCCGACCCGGCAGCCGCGTCGGCGCTGGCCCGGGCCGAGGTGCTCATCACCGGCTGGGGCTGTCCGTACATCGGTGAGCGGGCGCTGGCCGCGGCCCCCCGCCTGCGGACCGTCCTGCACACCGGTGGCAGCGTCCGCCACATGGTCGGCGAACCGTTCTGGGAGCGCGGACTCACCATCTCCAGCTCCGTCCGCGCCAACGCGCTGCCCGTCGCCGAGTACACCCTCGCCGCGATCCTCCTCGCCGGGAAGGACGCCTTCGCGCTGCGGGAACGCTTCCGTGCCGAACACGTCTACCCCGCCCCCCAGGAGCACGACGCGCTCGGCAACCTCGGCCGGCGCGTCGGCCTGATCGGCGCCTCGCGCGTCGGCCGCCGGCTGCTGGAGCTGCTGCGCCCCTTCGATCTCTCGGTGAGCCTGTACGACCCGTACGTCGACACCATCGAGGCATCCCGACTCGGCGCCGTGCCGCTGCCCTTGGACGAGCTGCTCCGCACCAGCGACATCGTCAGCGTGCACGCCCCGGACACCCCGGAGACCCATCACATGCTCTCCCGGGAACGGCTCGCCCTCATGCCCGACGGAAGCATGCTGATCAACACCTCGCGCGGTGCCCTCGTCGATCACGAGGCCCTCGCCGGCGAACTGCTCAGCGGGCGCCTCAGCGCGATCCTCGACGTCACCGAGCCGGAGCCGCTGCCCGCCGACTCCCCGCTCTACCGCCTGCCCAACGTCTTCCTCACCCCGCACATCGCCGGCTCGCTCGGCAACGAACTCGCCCGCCTCGGCGGCACGGTCGTGGAGGAGCTGGAGCGCCTCGCGACGGGGGATTCCCCGGCGTACCAGGTGCTGCGGGCCGAGCTCGCCACCAGCGCCTGATCATCGCGCCCGGCACCACGACCGTGCCGCGCAAGAACTGACCCACCCCCCCCGTGCCTGTCCCCTGTGCCCGCCCCCCGTGCCCGTGCCCGTCCCTGTCGCCCTGGAGACCCCACTGAATCCCGCACGCTCCGGCCCCGCACGCTCCGGCCCCGCACACTCCGGGCCCGTCCGCCCCACCCCGGACGCCGTCACCACCCTGCACCCCGCCACCCTGGCCCGGATCGAGGGCGGCTTCTGGGCCGAACGCCGCCGGGTCAACGCCGACGTGTCCGTCGCCGACGGGCCCGAGCGGCTGGAGGCCGCCGAGAACCTCGCCAACTTCCGCGCCGCCGCGGTGCTCCGCACCACCGGGGACGGCCTGCCCGGCTTCTCCGGCGACTTCCAGTTCCAGGACTCCGACGTCTACAAGTGGCTGGAGGCCGCCTCCTGGCAGCTCGCCGACGCACCCGACCCGGCCCTCGCCGACGAGGTCCGGGCCGTCGTCGCACTGGTCGCCTCGGCCCAGCGCGAGGACGGCTACCTCCAGACGTACTACCAGCTCGGCGCCGGCGAACCCTGGACCGAGCTGGGCTGGGGACACGAGCTGTACTGCGCCGGACACCTGATGCAGGCCGCCGTGGCCCACCACCGGGCCACCGGATCGCGCCGGCTGCTCGACGTGGCCTGCCGGTTCGCCGATCACATCGACTCCGTCTTCGGCCCCGGCAAGGAGCGGGACGGCGTCTGCGGACACCCGGAGGTGGAGACCGCGCTCGTCGAGCTCTACCGCACGACCGGCGAGCCCCGCTATCTGAGCCTGGCCGGGTACTTCCTCGACCGGCGCGGCCACGGCACCCTGGCGGCGGGCGCCGACCGCGGCCACGACCGCGACCCCGGGCCCGCCTACTGGCAGGACCATCTGCCGGTCCGCGAGGCCGATGAGGTGACCGGCCATGCCGTGCGCCAGCTCTACCTGCTCGCCGGGGCCGCCGACCTGGCCGCCGAGACCGGCGACCCGCGGCTGCGCGCCGCGCTGGAACGGCTGTGGCAGGACATGGTGGCCACCAAGACCTACCTCACCGGCGCGGTGGGCTCCCGGCACGACTGGGAGTCCTTCGACGACGCCCACGAACTGCCCGCCGACCGCGCCTACGCCGAGACCTGCGCCGCCATCGCCTCCGTGCACTTCTCCTGGCGCATGGCCCTGCTCACCGGCGAGGCCCGCTACTCCGACCTGGTCGAACGCACTCTCTTCAACGGCTTCCTCGGCGGCGTCGGCCTCGACGGCCACACCTGGCTCTACATCAACCCGCTCCATCTGCGGGCCCGCCCGCAGATGCGCCCCGGTGACCAGACCGCCCACCGCACCCCGTGGTTCCGGTGCGCCTGCTGCCCGCCCAATGTCATGCGCCTGCTCGCGAGCCTGCCGCACTACGTGGCCAGCAGCGACGCGAACGGCCTCCAACTGCACCAGTACGCCACCGGCACCTACGGCGGCGGCGACCTGACCGTGGGCGTGAGCACCGAGTACCCGTGGCACGGCACCGTGACGGTGACCGTCCAGGAGGCTCCGGAGGCCGAGCGCACGCTCTCCCTGCGCCTGCCGGCCTGGTGCACGGACCACACGCTCACGGTCGACGGCACCCCGGCAGAGGCCCGGGTGGAGGACGGCTGGCTGCGCCTCACCCGCGCCTTCGCCCCCGGCGACACCGTCCGGCTCGCCCTCGCGATGCCGCCCCGGCTGACGGCCCCGTCCCCTCGCGTCGACGCCGTCCGCGGCTGTGTCGCCATCGAGCGCGGACCGCTGGTGTACTGCCTGGAGCAGACCGACCAGCCCGACGGCCTGGACCCCGACGGCGTCGCCCTCGACCCCTTTGCGCCGCTGGCCGAGCAGGACCGTCCCGACCTGCTGGGCGGGATCGTCACCGTGGCCGCCTCCGGCGATCGGCTTCCGGCGCCGGACGCCGGCGGATGGCCGTATGCGCCGCACGGGACGCGCCCGCGGCGGCCGGACGGCTCGGTCGAGCTGACGGCGATTCCGTACTACGCCTGGGCCAACCGTGAGCCGGGCGCGATGCGGGTCTGGATCCCGGTGGCGGGCCGGGACTAGTAAGAAGGGCGGTTGGGCATCGTGCCCAACCGCCCTCCTGCGTCAGCCGGTGCCGAACCCCAGCAGCACCGCGGACCGTTCGACGGGGAGGGTCACCCTGAGATCCCGGCCGTTCCACTCGTACGCCGGGCTCGGCCCCGCCCCGAACAGCACCCGGGGCCGGGAGCCCTCGCGGACCCAGGGCAGGGGGACGTGCAGCGTCTGCGGGGCGCCGTCGCGGCGCCAGAGCGCCAGCAGGGTGGTGTCGTCCTCGGCCGTGAGGGCCAGGGCCGTCCACCCGTCGCGCCAGTGGGGGAGCCCCAGGGGCCAGCGGGGCCGGGCGCCCGGCAGCAGATGCCGGTAGGTCGTGTACGTGTCGACGGCCCGGCGCACCAGCGCCGCCTGTTCGGGGGTGAGCAGGTCAGGGCGCCCGCTCAGATGGACGCGGCCGAGCAGCGCCGAGACCATCACCATGCCGAGCTCCGCCTCGCTGTGCTCCGGCAGCGGATACGCCCAGATGGCGCCCTGCTCGGGGGTGACCGCGCTGGGCGCGGCGGCCGCGATGGCCGGCAGGAGACGGAAGTCCTGCTGGTCGCTGACGGAGTGGATGGGCAGCCGGGAGAGGATCGCGTGGTCGGTGCGGCTGCCGCCGGCCGCGCAGCTCTCCAGCACCAGGCCGGGATGGCGGTCGAGCACACCGTCCAGCCAGTCCAGGTAGGCGCGGTTGTGGCCGAGGAGACCATGGCCGGGGCCGTCGGCGGGGCGGGGGCCGTCGGTGCCGGGGCCGATGTCGATGTTGTAGTCGAGCTTGAGATAGCCGATGCCGTAGTCACGCACCAGCCGGTCCACGACCGCGTCCAGATGGCCGCGGGCGGCCGGATGACGCAGGTCCAGCTGATGGCGGCCCCACTCCACGAGCCGTACGCCGTCCCGCCGGAAGAACGCCTCGTCGGGCAGGGCGGCGGCGATCGGGCTGCGGACGCCCACGACCTCCGGCTCCAGCCACAGCCCGGGGACCATGCCCTGCGCCCGGATGCGTTCGATGACCTCGCCGAGCCCGCCGGGGAACCGCGGGGCGGACTCCACCCACTCGCCGACGGCGTCCCACCAGCCCGGCACCCCACCGGGGCCCACCGCGCCGGGCGGCTCCGCGTCGTACCAGCCGGCGTCGATGCAGAACACCTCGGCTCCGGCCGCGGCCGCCGCGTCCACGAGCGGCAGCAGTGCCGGGGTGCTCGGCTCGCCCATCAGGCTGTTCATGAAGTCGTTGAAGACCACCGGCAGCCCCTGGTGGTCGGGGTGCGGCCGCCGAGTGAGGCGACGGTGCCGGGTCATGGCGTCCACCGCGGCCTCGAATCCGCCGGAAGGGACGACGGCGACGGAGACGGGCACCGTGCGGAACGACTCGCCCGGTTCCAGGCGATGGCGCCACTGGTGTTCGCGGTCGGTCGGCCCGGACAGCGCGAGGTACACGTCTTCGAACCGGTCGCCGAACTCGGCGTGCCAGGAGCCGTTGTGCTCGATCTGCCACATCAGTGCGGCGCCGGTCGCGGTCTCCTCGACGCAGCCGAGAGGCAGGTGCTCGGAGGAGGACCAGGAACCCGTGCTGGTGACGGCGATACGGTTCTTGGAGCCGGTCTGCCCGAACGGCACCATGCCGACGTCGTGGAGACCGCGCTGGGCCAGGGTGGCCCGGGCCCACCGGAACTCGCCGCTCCAGGGATTGGCCGCCAGCCAGAGCGACAGTCCGTCCTCCCAGCGGCTGCCGTCGGCGAGGCCGCGCGCGAGGTTGGAGAGGGCGAAGGAGGAGACGTACTCCAGAGTGACCGGCTGCTCGCCGGCGTTCTCGACGTACGCCTCGGCGGTGAGGGCGGGGACACCGGCGCGCAGCCGGTAGACGGCGGTGACCGTCAGGCCGGTGACCTCGTCGGCCATCCGGACCCGAAGCACCCGAAGGCTCGCGCCCTCCTCGCCCTCCTCGTCCTCCTCCTCGTGCTCCTCGTGGCCGACATGGCGCAGGGCCCGGGAGGCGGCGCCGTCCACATGACGCTTGCCTGAGGTGCCGAGGCGTCCGCTGCCGGCGGTCTGGATCTCGACCAGGGGCAGGGCCCGGTGCGCGAGCCGGTCGCACAGTTCGGGCTGGAGGGCGGGGTCCGGCAGACCGGCGGCCTCCCCGGCCGCCAGCAGTCGCACCGGTCCCTCCGGGGCGTACGAAAGGAGCAGGGACAGCTCGTCGGTGCCCCAGCGCAGATGGGTGACGGACACGATGACAGACTCCGATGGTAAACGATTACTAGATGAGGGACAGTAGTTTCTGCTTCTCGCCACCCGCAAGAGGCCTCCGATGCAGTAACGTCGGAGCGTGACGGTGAATGGAAACGGCTCCGGAGCGGGCCCCGGCCCCAAGACGGCAAGGCGTCGCCGGGGCCGCAACAACGACGACCGGCCGAGCACGATTCGTGATGTCGCCGAGCGGGCCGGAGTCTCCGTAGCAACCGTTTCCCGAACGCTCGCCGGCAACTACCCGGTCTCAGCGGCCACCCGGGACCGGGTCATGGCAGCGGTCGAGTCCCTGCACTACGTCGTGAACGTCCACGCCAAGGCGCTCTCCGGCCGCGTCGCCGGGCCCATCGCCCTCGTCCTGAAGGACATCACCGGCCCGTCCCTGGCCCATGTCGCCGCCGGAGTGGAGCAGGAAGCCGCGGCCCGCGGGCGGCTGAGCCTGGTCTGCGCCACGCACGGCGACGAGCAGCGCGAGGACGACCTCGTGCAGATGATGCGCGAGCAGCACGCGGCGGCCGTCGTCCTCGTCGGCGGCGCGTCACAGGACGAGGCCTACCACCGGCGCATGGCCGAGTACGCCCGGGCGCTGGACGCGGCCGGCTCCCGGCTGGTGCTGGTGGGCCGCCCCCCGCTGCCCGGCGACCTGCCGGTCACGGTCGTGGAGTACGACAACCGCGGCGGCGCCTTCCAGGCCGCCGACCATCTCCTCACCTCCGGACACCGACGCCTTCTCTTCCTGGGCGGCATCCCCGGGCTGAGCACCAGCGACCAGCGCCGCGACGCCTATGTGCGGGCCCTGCGGGCCCACGGCGTGGAGTACGACGGGGAACTCGACATGCCCGGTGCGTACACCCGTGTCTCGGGCTACCAGCGCACCCGGGACGCACTCGACGCCGGCCTGGACTTCACGGCGGTCGTCGCGGGCACCGACATGGTGGCCCTCGGCGCCCTGGCAGCCCTGCGCGACGCCGGCCTCGACGTTCCCCGGGACGTCTCGCTCGTCGGCTTCGACGACGTGCCCTTCGCCGCCGACCTCGCCCCGTCGCTCACCACGGTCCGCGTGCCGTACGAGGATCTCGGCCGCACCGCGGTCCGCCTGGCCCTGGACCGGGAGGAACGCATCGCCGGCGACGACTACGTGATCCTCAGTACGCAACTGGTGATCCGTCAGTCGGTACGCCTGATGCGGTGACGGAGGGCGAAGCGGGCGGCGGGGTGCCGTGCGTCGTGACCGCGAAGCCCCACTCCGAGATCAGCCGTTGGATTCGGGCCGAGGTGGTGGGGGCGGCGGGTAGCCGTAGCCCTGTTGCGGCGGGGGCCCGTACGGCTGCGGGTAACCGGCCGCGGCGTCCCCGTAGGGACCGGGTGCCGCGTACCGGCCCGGCATCGGCGGGGGCTGTGCCGACGGCTGGTTGCCGCCGGCGCCGGGCCACAGGCCCTGCGCCTGCTGCGCCCGCGCGAAGTCCTCGGCCACCATCGCCGCGAGGTTGAAGTACGCCTCCCGTGTCTTGGGCCGCATCATGTCCAGGTCCACCTCGGCGCCGACCGCCAGGTGCTCGTCGAACGGCACCACCTGCACCCCGCGGCAACGGGTCCGGAAGTGCGCCACGATGTCCTCGATCTTGATCATCCTGCCGGTCTCGCGCACCCCGGAGATCACGGTGATGCTGCGGGAGACCAGCTCGGCGTAGCCGTTCGCGGTCAGCCAGTCCAGGGTGGTGCTCGCGCTCGACGCGCCGTCCACCGACGGCGTCGACACGATGATCAACTGGTCGGCCAGGTCCAGCACTCCGCGCATGGCGCTGTAGAGCAGGCCGGTGCCCGAGTCGGTGAGGATCACCGGGTACTGACGGCCCAGGACGTCGATGACGCGCCGGTAGTCCTCGTCGTTGAACGTCGTGGAGACCGCCGGGTCCACGTCGTTGGCGATGATCTCCAGACCGGAGGGCGCCTGAGAGGTGAACCGGCGGATGTCCATGTAGTTGCGCAGGTACGGGATCGCCTGCACGAGTTCGCGGATCGTCGCACCGGTCTCACGGCGTACCCGGCGGCCCAGCGTGCCCGCGTCCGGATTGGCGTCGATCGCCAGGATTTTGTCCTTCCGCTCGCTGGCGAGTGTCGCCCCCAGGGCAGTGGTCGTCGTGGTCTTGCCGACACCGCCCTTGAGGCTGATCACCGCCATGCGGTAGCAGGACAGGACGGGGGTGCGGATCAGGTCCAGCTTGCGCTGTCGCTCCGCCTCCTCCTTCTTGGCGCCGAGCTTGAAGCGGCTCGGCCGCGCGTTGGCCCCCGGCTTCTTCGCCTTGGGCTGGTTGCGCAGCAGGCGATCGGAACTCAGCTCGACCGCCGCGGTGTGGCCGAGCGGGGTGCCGCCCGGACCGGTTCGCTGCCGCTGGTCCGGCATGGCCGTCGGCGAGTCGCCGACCCGCGGGTCCGCGGGAGTGCCATAGCCCTGCGGCACTCCGGGCTGACGGGCCCGCGGGTCGCCCGGCGCGGCGTCCGGCTGCGGGGCAGCCATCGGCGGCACGGGCTGACCAGGCGGCACGGGCTGATTAGGCGGCACGGGCTGACCAGGCGGCACGGGCCAGACGGGCGCTATGGGCTGGCCGGGCGCCACGGGCTGACCGGGGTGGTTCGGCTGGGGGGAGCCGTAACCGGCTTGACCGGGCTCGTGTTGGGCCGGCGGCTCCTGCGTCTGCGGTACGGCACCGGGTACCGACGCCTCCGGCACCTCGTCCTGAGGCTCCCCGTTCTCCGGCTCGTCGGTTTCCACCGCGGCCACCATGTACCAGGTTTGCAGCCGCGGCCCGACGTACGTGAACTCGTACGTGCCCTCATCGGTGAGGTCGGCCGCTGACGGGTCGTCGTCAGGACCGGCCCCGCCCGCGCGGTTGTAGTCCCGATCGCTGCTCACAATGCCTCCTGCTGCGTGGGCGCCGCCCGCCAGTGCTCCGGGGCGCTGGGCGGCATCGGCTCCGGCCGTGCCGCCTCAGCGGCGGTTGCGCTGCCGACGGGCCCGGCGCGGTGTGGCGTCCGCGGCACGACCGCCCCTGGTGGCGGTGTAAAGTACGCTCATCAGTACGCCGCCGACGATGATCACGGCGATTCCGGCGGTGGTGTTGATGAGAAAGCCCAAGAGGATGAGCGCCGCATAGACGGCTGGGATCGTATTGCGCAGGTTTCGGTTCACGGCGGGGATCCTTCCCGAAGGGTGGGTTCGGCGGCCGGAGAGCCCGGGGGGCTTCCTAGGCTTTGGGTGATACCGCGATCGTCTTGGCAGCCTCCCCGTCCGGCGGGGCGTGAACATTGAGGCGCATGCCGACATCGTGGAGTGGTCGTCCGCTGCCGTGCCAGACCGAGAGCGCGTACGCGCTGAAAGGGTACCGCGTTCTCGACTCGGGCACCGCGATTCGGACATGCACCAGATTTTCGCCAGAAACGGACGAGGGCGCTCCGCCCGGCACGTCGCCGTAACACCGCAACAGGCCGAACAGCGCTTCCGGCAGGGCGAGTTCGTGTTCCTCCGCCTTCCCGTGGATCCCCGCACGGAACACGGCTGCCGCCGCCAGGTCCAGGTCGGTGACCATGTCGAGGTCGGCGCGGTCCGGCAGTGGGCGCCCTTGGGAGGTGAGCGCTTCGTACAGGAAGTCCACGGCCGCCCGGGCGTAGTGGGCGGCACGGCCCTCATCGCCCACGATGCGCCGAAGAATTGCCTGGTAGTGGACTTCTTCATGGATCACGGGGCGCCCGACGTATCCGTACAACAGGTCACGGTTGAAGCTGGCGGGCTCCCGCCAGGCACGGGCGTAGTCGGCCATCAGGAAGGAGATCAACGGGTCGTCCCCACCCCCCTCGCGCAGGAACGGGCCGAGCAGTTCCACCAGGTCCACCGTGCGCACGCCGGTGATCTCGGCGAGGACCCTCAGCGTCGAGCGGAGCAGGCACTTGTGGAAGAGCGTCAGCGGGATCCGGAAAGCCATCCCGCTCAGCCAGTCCTCGAACGTCATCCGGGAGTGCTCGATCACGACGTCGGCCATCAGGTCCGTGTTCCCGGGGTCGCAGGGCAGATACCCGGTGCGCAGACCGTGATCGTCCCGGAAGCGGTCGTGTGTGTAGTCGGTGTTGTTGAGCAGCAGCAGAGGGTAGATGACCGGCGAGCCGCCCGACGTGATTGCCTCCTCGATCCCGGTCAGGTGGGTGGCGCGGGATTCGCCGGGCAGGCCCCAGATGAGGTCGGTGTAGGTGGGGATGTTCTGGGCCCGGAACTGGGTCTGCATGCGACGGTAGTTGTCGACCCGGATGTTTCGGCGGTTGGCGATCTGCAACACCTCGGCGTCGAAGGACTGTGCCGAGAGAGTGATGGCCCCGGTCAGCCCGGCCCGGTACAGGATCCCCGCGATCTCCACCACGCGGCCGTTGGTGTTCTTCGCCCAGTTCGTCATCACCAGCAGCCGCTTGTTGTGGCGCCGGCACAGTTCCACGATGTGGCGTGCGATGTCCACGTCGCGCGCGACGATGCCGAAGTTGGCGTCGGCTATGAACAGTTGGGTGCCGTTGGCGGCGATCCGGACGATGCGCTCCAGTTCCTCCTGGATGCGGTCCATGGGGAACTGGCGGATCTTGGAGTTGGTGGCCCCGCCCCAGTAGCAGAAGGCACAGGAGTAGGGGCAGCCCCGGTTGGTTTCGTACACCAGCATCCGGGAGCGCGCGATGTCCTCGTCGGTCCAGGTGTTCCCGAGCAGCGGTGAGGGCAGCTCGCCGAGGTCCGCGATCCGGGGGGCTTCGGGGGTGGTGACCACCTCGCCACCGGCGGAGAGGTAGCTGATGCCGGGCAGGGCCGCCAACTCGTGGTCGGCGGTGGTCGGCTCCTCATGGCGCAGGAATACGCGCAGCAGGTCGCGGAAGCGCAACTCTCCCTCGCCGTGGACGAGGACGTCGACCCAGGGCGCTTCGGTGAACACCACCTGCTGGTGCGTCACATCGTTTCCGCCGATCACGATGCGGCAGCGGGGCCAGCGCTCCTTGACCCGCCGGGCCAGTTCGAGCGTGCTGGGCCGGTTCCAGAAGTAGACGGTGAAGGCCACCGCCAGGGGATCCTCCAGCGCGCCCAGCAGTTTGGCGCAGGCGCCCTCGAAAGCGTCCCCGCCCTGCATGTACACGTGTTTGGTGAAGGAACAGGCTTCGGCGAGGTCCGGGGCCGCCTCGGCGGCGGCTTGCAGGTAGCCCAGCACGGTGCTGTAGCGGACGCCGGGCATCACGGTCATCTCGACCAGGTGTACTTGGCGCCGCCCAGCCTCGGCGGAGGGCGGGCTGAGCCCGGCAGACAGGTCGGCTGACGTCATCTCTCGAACTCTTCCCCGTCTCGGTCGCGTTGTCCGGCTCTGCCGGGCCCGCCGGCCGTAACGAACGAGCTCCTCGTCCGTTACGGCCGACGGGTTCAGGCGGTCCGCCGTCGGATCAGGTGCAGCAGCAGCACGGTGAGCAGCAGCAGCAGTAGGTGTCGCCGCCTGCTACGGCCTCCAGGTCGGCCTCGGACAGCTCACGGTCCTCGATCTGGGGTGAGCTGGGCACCCTCAGCTCGTAGACACCGGTCGTCCTGCCGGTTTCCCAGAGGGTCACCTGAGCCTCCAGGTCGGGGTCACCCCCGATGTCCCGGATGATGCGCACGGTTGCGTTCGCCGGCAGTTCCAGGCCCTGCTCGGCCAGCGCGGCGCGCGGGTTCCCCTCCAGTTGCGTCACGTAGTCATCGTTCGACCAGGCGGCCGTCAGCACCTTGGTGTAGGAGCTGACGAACGCCGACCTTTCCCTGGGTTCCATGGATCTCCTTCGTGAAGGTATTCCGGGCGTCACGGCCGACGCCCGGAAAGCGTGTTCATTTCTTGGCTCGCCCCCACTTGAAGGTCGCCAGGCTCAGCAGGAGCCCGGCCACACACCACCCGCCGAGGATCAGAGCCGTACGCCCGTGCTCCCAGCTGCCGGCCGCCTCGGACTGCTGGAAGGAGTCGGACAAGAACGCCGACCGCAGCCCCTGAGCCATCCATTTGAGCGGGAAGCACCCCGCCACCACCTGCATGAAGCCGGGGAGGGAGGTGAACACGAAAAACACGCCCGAGACGAGCTGAAGCGTCAGGTACGGCAGTTGCACCACTGGCGCCGCGGCGCGCGCGTTGGGCGCCACCCGGCTGTAGGCGATGCCGAGGAAGGAGCAGGCGACGATGGACAGGGCGACCACCCAGGCGAAGGTGAACCAGCGTGCCGCGGTGTCCGGGAGGTGCAGGCCGAACAGGCCGACGCCGACGGTCAGCAGCACCACGGTCTCGAGCACTCCGGTGACGAAGGCCTGTGCGACTTTGGCCAGGAGGTACGACGCCGGCGACATGGGGGTCGCGGCCAGCCGGCGCAGGGTGCCGTCGTCGCGCTCGATCGCGATGGCGACGGCGAGACTGGAGAAGGTGGTGCTCATGATGCCGGAGGCGATGATTCCGGCGATCAGCACCTGCTTCATGGGGGTGTGGGTGCCGGGGGCGTCGCCGCTGTAGATCGCGCCGAAGATCAGCAGCAGCACGAGCGGCAGGGCAAAGGTGAAGATCACCGCCTGCCGGTTGCGGAAGTAGCACTTCAGCTCGATGCCGGCGCGGGCCACCGCCACCCTGCCGATCGAGGGCATCTGCTGTCTGCGCGGGCGGAGCCCGGACTGATCCCCCACGGCCGTGGTTTCCATGCCATCAGTCATGCGACGTCCTCCGGACGGGACTCGGGCGCCGTGGTCGCGGCATCGGCCGATGCGATCATCCGGAGGTAGACGTCCTCCAGGGTGGGTCTGGTGACGGTCAGTCCCGGGAGGTCGTCGCTCCCGAGCCGGGCCGCCCAGTCGAGCAGGACGCGCAGCGTCGCGGCCGGTGCGTTCGTGCTGATCCGGACCTGGCCATCCGCCCGTCCGAGCGGAGGCGCCCCGGCCTGCTGGACGGGCGGCAGTTCCGCCCCGCGCAGCGCGCCGAGAGCGTGGAACTCGATGACGGCCTCACCGTCGGCGCGCCCCCCGATGTCCTTGGGCACGCCCTCTGCGGCGACCTTCCCGCGCAGCAGGATGGCGACCCGGTCGCAGAGCACCTCGACTTCGTCCAGGTAGTGGGTGGTGAGCATCACTGTGGTGCCGTCCGTCGCCAGCGCCCGAATCAGGTCCCAGGTGACGCGCCGGGCCTGCGGATCGAGGCCCGTGGTGGGTTCGTCGAGAAAGACCAGTTCGGGGCGTCCGACGATGCCGAGTGCGATGTCCAGGCGGCGCTGTTGGCCACCGGAGAGCCGCACAGTGCGTTCGTTCGCCTTCTCGCCGAGTCCCGTCCGCTCGATCACGCTGTCGACGGGCAGGGGGTCGGGGTACAGGGAGGCGAAGTGGGAGACGACCTCCTTGACCGTGAGCTCGTCGAAAGAACCCATGTCCTGAGGGACGATGCCGATGCGGGCGCGCCACTGGGGCCCGGCGCCGACGGGGTCCTGGCCGAAGACGCTGACCGACCCGGCGCTGCGGCTGCTGAAGCCCGTGAGGATCTCCTGCGTGGTGGTCTTCCCCGCGCCGTTCGGGCCGAGCAGAGCGAAGATCTCGCCGCGTTGCACATGGAGGTCGACCCCGTGCAGCACGGGTACGGCTCCGTAGGACTTGCGCAGTCCGGACACCCCGATGACTTCCGGTCCGGGCATCTGTACCACCTTGGGGTCCTGAGCGTGATCGAGGGCTGAAGGCCGGGGGCGCCGCGACGCCATACCCGTCAGGTGCAGCAGCAGCAGGGGGAACAGCAGCAGCAGTAGGTGTTGTCGCCGCCTGATACGGCCTCCAGGTCGGCCTCGGACAGCTCGCGGTCCTCGATCTGGGGTGAGCTGGGCACCCTCAGCTCGTAGACACCAGTCGTCTTGCCGGTTTCCCAGAGGGCCACCTGAGCCTCCAGATCGGGATCACCCCCGATGTCCCGGATGATGCGCACGGTTGCGTTCGCCGGCAGTTCCAGGCCCTGCTCGGCCAGCGCGGCGCGCGGGTTCCCCTCCAGTTGCGTCACGTAGTCATCGTTCGACCAGGCAGCCGTCAGCACCTTGGTGTAAGAGCCGACGAATGCCGACCTCTCCCTGGGCTCCATGGGTCCCCCTTATTTCTTGTCGATTCCGAGTCAAGTCGGCTTCGGGTGGATGCGGAAATCATTCAGAGCCGACCACCTATAAGTCAACTGCGATCTTTTCGATTGTGGTCCCATCTTTTTTGGGACCTCGCCCGTATCCGCAGAACCTGCATCCCCATGCCGTTGTTGCAGCTCAGGGCGGTCGGAAGCGAGTGGCCCGTAGGGCTAGGGGGAGGCCCCCTTATGGATAAGAAGGCCACCCGGCAGGTGCAGTCCAGGAGCGCCGAAAGAATAGCCGACGGTGGCCCTGAATTCCTTGCTTTACCTGTCCCGGCGGGTAATAAAGTGTCGGACCACATCGAGATGTTTTTGGAGGGCGCAGTGGATCTGCCTCGCTTCAAGGCACACCTTGTCCCGCAGGTCGTCAGCCCGGATCGGGTCTTCCTGGTGTCGGAGGAAGGCCACTATCTGGTCCAGGGAAAGGCGGTCGCCGAGGTGGTGCCCTTCCTGGACGGGACGCACGCGATCGCCGAGATAGCCCAGAAGCTCTCCGACCGGTTCACACTGGGCGAAGTCGTCTTCGCCATCAGCAAGTTCCAGCGCTTCAACCACCTCGCCGAGGGTCCTGTCGGGACCGACCGTGCCTCCGTGGCCTTCTGGGAGGCCCAGGGCGTGGACGCCGCCGAGGCCACCCGGCGGCTGGACGAGGCCCAGGTGGAGATCACCTCGGTGGGTGCGGTGGACGAGGCGGAGGTGGTGGCCGCGCTGCGGACGACCGGCATCGAGGTGCGGCCGGTCACCGCCGCGGCGGCCGGTGTCTCCGCTCCGACCCTGGCCGTCGTGCTCGCCGACGACTACGGCAACCCCGAACTCGCCGCCGTCGACGCCCGCCTGCGCGGTGCCGGCATTCCCTGGCTGCTGGCCAAGCCCAACGGCGCCGATGTCTGGACCGGCCCCTACCTGGTGCCGGACGTCACCGGATGCTGGCAGTGCCTGGCCCAACGGCTGGAAGGCAACCGGCAGGTGGAGGCGTATCTCAAGCGCAAGCGGGGCGACGAAGCTCCGCTCCTCACCTCTCTGGCGACATCTCCCTGGTCGGGGGGGCTTTCGGCGCAGATGGTCGTCGGTGCCGTGGCCGGCATCATCGGGGCGGAGGCGGCCGACTACCGGGGAGTCCTGACCTCGGTGTATGTCCCGACCATGCGGACCGAACGCCACCAGCTGATCCGGCGGCCGCAGTGTCCCGGCTGTGGAGACCCCTCGGTCCTGCACGTCGCCCCCCGGATCGAACTGACCGAGCAGGCCGTGCGGTTCAGCGCGGACGGCGGGCACCGGACGATGCGCCCCGACGACACCTACAAGCGGCTGGAGAAGCACGTCAGCCGGCTGACCGGCGCCGTCAGCTCGCTGCGGCCGCTCAATGACGTCGACAACGGCGTCACCTACAGCTACTCGGCCGGCCACAACTTCGCGATGCCCGGCGACAACCTCGCCATGCTGCGCCGCAACCTGCGCGGCCAGAGCGGTGGCAAGGGCCGCACCGACATCCAGGCCCGGGTCAGCGGAATGTGCGAGGCCATCGAACGGTACTCGGGAGTATGGCGCAACGACCGCCCCACCCGCCGGGCAAGCTTCGAGGCGCTCGGCTCCGACCTGGCGGTGCACGCCAACGAGCTGCTGCTGTACTCCGAGGCCCAGTACGCCGGCCGGGAGGAATGGAACCACAACGGCGCGGGCCGGCTGCACATCGTGCCGGATCCGTTCGACGCCGGCCGCGAGATCGACTGGACGGCGGCGTGGTCGCTGACGCACGACCGGGAGCGACTGGTGCCGGCAGCGTACGCCTGGTTCGGCCACCCCGACCTGGAGGACAACTTCTACTGTTTCAGCGACGGCAACGGCAACGCCGCCGGGAACACCCTCGAAGAGGCGATCCTCCAGGCGTTCTGTGAACTCTGCGAGCGCGACGCGGTCGGCCTGTGGTGGTACAACCGCGCGCTGCGGCCCGGCTTCGATCTCGACAGCCTGCACGAGCCGTACATCGACACCCTTCGCGAGTTCTACGCCGGCATGAACCGCAGCCTGGAGGTCGTGGACATCACCACCGACCTGGGCATCCCCACCTTCGCCGCGGTCTCGCGCCGGGTCGACCATCCGGTGGAGGACGTGTTGCTGGGATTCGGGGCGCACCTGGACGTGCGGATCGCCGTGCTGCGGGCCCTGACCGAGGTCAACCAGTTCCTGCCGGCGGTGATCAACCGCAAGGCGGACGGGTCCACCGACTACTGGGAGGACGACCCGGACACGCTCGAGTGGCTCCAGCAGGTGACGGTTGCCCAGGACCCCTGGGTCGTTCCGTCCGCGAACCTCCCCACCACCTCGGCCGGCGGCTACTCCGGCCTGTTCTCCGGTGACCTGGCCAAGGACATCCGTCACGGTGTCGAGCGGGTGCGCAAGGCGGGCCTCGAAGTGATCGTCCTCGACCAGAGCCTGCCCGACCTGGAGCTGAAGGTCGCCAAGGTCATGGTCCCGGGCCTGCGCCACTTCTGGCGCCGGCTGGGTCCGGGCCGGCTCTACTCCGTACCGGTGGAACTGGGCTGGCTGTCCGCGGCGACCGCCGAGGACCGGATGAACCCGCGAAGCGTCTTCTTCTGATCGTCCGCCCTTGCCCCTGACAGGGCTTTCCTCACCGCAGTCTCCCAGGAGATGACATGACTGGTCCCGATCCCTACGGCGCCATCAGCAACCCCCCACCCGCTCCCGGTCCGGTGCGTGTCGGTGAACTCCTGCGGCTTCACCCAGACGCTCGGATCGTCACCGTCCCCAGCGGCGCGACCCAGATCTTCATCGGGCAGCGCGGTACCTCGCTGGGTGCTCTGACACCCGGACTGGCGGCGGTCATGGAACTGCTCGCCGCCGGACAGGCCGGCAGTGACGAGCTGCTGGACGTCGTCCAGAGCCACGAGGGCGAGCTCGGCATGCTCAAGATACCCAAGCTGCTGCGGAGGCTGAGGGCGGGCGGCTGGCTCTCCGTCACCCTGGAGGTCGCGGGGTCGCCCGTGCTGACCTTCCGTCCGCTCGGCCCCGCCGTTCCGCCCGTTCTCAGGCATGACGGCGACCCGGCCGAGCTGCGGATGTCCCGCTTCGCCGTGCTGCGCGCCGACGGCACGGGCATGGTGCTGGAGTCGCCGCTGGCGCACGTCGCCGCCGAACTGCACGATCCGGCGCTCGTCGGTCTGCTGGCCTCGCTGCCCACACAGCAGGGCCCGGGGCCGGCTCCCCACGACCCTGCGGTCCCCGCGCTGCTGAGCGCCCTGGCCCGGCACGGCTTTCTGGTTCCGCGGAGCGGCGCCGCCGAGGAGAGCTTCCGCTTCGCGCAGTGGTCCCCGCACGAGCTGTGGTTCCACAGCCGTACTCGCGTCGGACGCCACGACCTGCCGTACGGCGGCACGTACTGGGCCAAGGGCTTCGCCGAGCCGCTGCCCTCGGTCCGGCCGCCCTTCGACGGCCGCTCGGTGGAGCTGCCCCGGGCGGACCTGGAGGCGCTGCGCGCGAGCGACCGGACCCTCACGGAGGTACTGGAGGACCGGCAGTCGCTACGGCTGCACGACAGCTCGGCGCCGCTCACGGCCGAGCAGCTGGGCGAGTTCCTGTACCGCGGCGCACGGAACCGGGGCACGTACGACGACGGATCGCAGGAACTGGGCGACCGGCCCTACCCGTCCGGCGGCCGGGCGTACGAACTGGAGATCTATCCGCTGATCCACCAGGTGGACGGTGTGGCACCGGGCCTGTACCACTACGACCCCGAGGGACACCGGCTGGAACTGGTCGCCGAGCCGGGGCCGACGCTGACCCGCCTTGCCGACATGTCCCGCGCGACCGCGCAGATGTCCTCACCGCCGCAGGTGACGCTGCTGATCACGGCGCGCTTCGGGAGGGTGATGTGGAAGTACTCCTCGATGGGCTACGCCCTGGTGCTCAAACACGTGGGGGTGCTCTACCAGGTGATGTACAGCGTCGCCACCGCAATGGGGCTCGCGGGCTGCGGGCTCGGCGGCGGCGACTCCGACGCCTTCGCCGACGCCTCCGGGGTGCCCTGGGAGAGCGAGTCGACCGTCGGCGAGTTCCTGCTCGGCAGCCGTGGAAAGGAGGGCAGCGATGGAGTTCCGGCGTAAGGCACTGGAGAACCTGCGCCAACCCGATGACCTGGACAGCCCCGTGCGCCTGACCCGGCCGCGTGCCTGGGCGGTGCTGGCGGTCGTGGGGGCGATCATCGCTGGCGGCCTGGTGTGGTCCTTCAAGGGCGAACTGGCCCGCAGCGTGGACGTGCCGGGCATCCTCACCCATCCTCTGGGGGTTTCCAAGGTCGAAAGTCCGCAGAGCGGGACGGTGTCGAACGTCCTCGTCGAGACCGGGAAGGTGGTGACCAAGGGCGATCGGGTGCTGACCGTGGTCGACGCCGAAGGAGCCACCAAGACCGTCCGGGCCCCCTTCTCCGGCCGCGCGATCGCCTTGCTGGTCGGCAACGGGCAGTACGTCGCCGCGGGCGCGACGTTCATGACGGTGGAGCGCACCGACGGTGAGAACGACCGCCTGGTGGCCGTCCTGTTCGCCCCCGCGGACAAGGCGGGCATGCTGAAGATCGGCGACAGGGTGGACATGGACGTGGCGTCGGCTCCCGCGCAGGCGTTCGGCCTGATGCGCGGTCGGGTCACCGCCATGGACCAGTTCCCCCAGACCGAGCAGCAGGTGCAGGACTTCCTGGGTGGGAACAAACTGCTGGCCACGCAACTCCTGGACCAGGGCGGTCCCATCCGGATCACCGTCGACCCGGATCGCGACACCCACCGGCCCAGCGGATACCGCTGGACCACAGATTCCGGACCGCCGTTCCGCATCAACTCGTGGACCCAGGTCAAGGGCATCGGCCGACTGCCCGGTGAGCGTCCTATTGATTGGCTGCTGCCGCGATGACGACTCGATCCGTTCCCCCACAGCACACGCCGGGCCGGAAGGCCGACCCGAAGGCGGCGGGCGGACAGCCGCGCCGCGGAAACCGAAGCGGCCGGCGCCGGCGCGAGGGTCGCTCCAGAAAGCGGATGCGCGTCAATACCCCGACCGTGATCCAACTGGAGGCGGTCGAGTGCGGCGCGGCCTCACTGAGCATGGTGCTGGGTCATTTCGGGCGTTTC
This sequence comes from Streptomyces sp. NPDC097640, assembly GCF_040302705.1. Lineage (NCBI taxonomy): Bacteria > Bacillati > Actinomycetota > Actinomycetes > Kitasatosporales > Streptomycetaceae > Streptomyces > Streptomyces sp. NPDC097640. The sequence goes on along the minus strand of NZ_JBEOSB010000046.1, from coordinate 38,041 downwards.
GTGCCGCTGGAAGAGCTGCGGACCGCCTGCGGCGTCTCCCGTGACGGGGCCAAGGCCTCAAACCTGCTGCGAGCGGCCAGAAGTTACGGTCTGCTGGCCGGCGGACGGCAGATGGAGGTGGAAAAACTCCGCAAGCTGCGGCCGCCGACGATCCTGTTCTGGAACTTCAACCACTTCGTGGTCTACGAGGGGATGGGCACACGGCTCGGACGGCCGGTGGTCCACCTCAACGACCCGGCCTCCGGGAAGCGCACGGTCACCATGGAGGAGTTCGACAACAGCTTCACCGGCGTCGTACTCACCTTCGAGCGCGGGCCGGACTTCGAGCGCGGCGGACGCCCCCCGCGCGTCCTCTCGGACCTGTACGCCCGCTACAGCAGCAACGGTGGGGCACTGCTGCTCGCGCTCCTGGCCAGCATCCTGCTGATCGTCCCCGGCGTGGCGGTTCCCGCGTTCACCCGGGCCTTCATCGACCGGGTACTGAACAACGGCGATCACTCCTTCATCACACCGCTGCTCGGCGCGATGGGCGTGGTCGCGGCGCTGACCGTAGTGCTGACCCTGCTCCAGCAGGCACATCTCCTGCGGGTGGAGTCGTCGACGGCGATCCGAAGTTCGGCCCGCGTCGTCCGGCACTTGCTGCGCCTGCCGGTGGTCTTCTTCACGCAGCGCAACCCGGCCGAGATCTCCCAGCGGGTCACCTCCAACGACAGAGTCGCCGAGATCCTGTCCCGGGACGTGGCGACCGCGGCGGTCAGCGCGCTGCTCGTGGTTTTCTACGCGATCCTGCTGTGGACCTACGATCCCGAGCTGACCGTGATCGGCGTCGGTGTGGCGCTGCTGAACATCGTGGTGCTGCGCCTGGTGTCACGGCTCCGCAGCGACGCGGTGACCAAACTACGGGCGGACCGGGCGCGGCTGACGGCGGCGTCGTTCAACGGCCTCCAGCTCATCGAGACGATGAAGGCGTCAGGTACCGAGAACGACTACTTCGGGCGCTGGGCGGGCTTCCAGGCCAAGGTGGTGTCGGGATCGCAGGTCCTCGGCGCTCCTACCGCGCTGCTCGCCGTCGTACCACCGCTCCTGGCGGCGGTGGACAGCGGCTGCATTCTGCTGATCGGCGGTCTCAAGGCGATCGACGGGGCCATCTCCATCGGTCTGCTGGTCGCCTTCCAGACGCTGGTGACGAACTTCACCCGTCCGGTCTCCCAGTTGACCAACCTGGGGCCGCGGGTGCAGGACGTGGCCGCCGACATCAACCGGCTCAAGGACATCGAACGGTTCCCGCTGGCCACCGCCTTCGGCGACACGGCGCCGCCCGCTCCCACCCCGCCGGCTCCGGCCTCCCGTCGGCCCACCAGCGTGGCGAGCGTGGAACTGCGCGGTGTCACCTTCGGATACAGCCCGTTGGGGGATCCGCTGCTGCGCGACTTCGACCTGACCGTGAGGCCCGGACAGCGCGTGGCGCTGGTGGGCGGCTCGGGGAGCGGAAAGTCCACGGTGAGTCGGCTCATCGCCGGCCTGTACGAGCCATGGTCCGGCCAGATCCTCTTCGATGGCCGGGAACGCCGGGACTACGCCCGCGACACCCTTGGCGGCGCGGTGTCCTTCGTCGACCAGGACATCTTCCTCTTCGAGGGAACGGTCCGGGAGAACGTCACCTTGTGGGACACCTCCATCCCCGACGACAGGATCGTCGCCGCTCTGCGCGCCGCGGCCGTCTACGACGTCGTGGCCTCCCGGCCGGGCACCCTCGGCAGCTTCGTCGCCGAGGGCGGCTCCAACTTCTCGGGAGGTCAGCGGCAGCGTCTGGAGATCGCCCGCGCACTGGTTCGCGGGCCCAGCGTCATGGTGCTCGACGAGGCCACGAGCGCGCTGGACGCGGAGACCGAGAAGCGCATCGACGACAACCTGCGCCGGCTCGGCTGCGCTTGCGTGATCATCGCCCACCGGCTGTCGACGATCCGGGACAGCGACGAGATCCTCGTACTGGATCACGGCCGGGTCGTGCAGCGCGGCACACACCACACCCTTGTCGGGGCAGAGGGACTGTACGCCGACTTGATCCGGGAGCAGTGAGGCAGTGACCACATCCCACTTCCCGATCTGGTCCGACTCGGAAGCGATGGATTTTTCCGAGCTCGCCGGGATCCTCGGCGCTCGGAGAGAAGGCGTCTTCGCGCTGGACGACCCCGGGCGCCTGTCGTTCGTCACCGAGGGCATGCTGGACCTCTTCGCCGTCAGCGAGGAGGACAGCGGACGCTGGACGTTCTTGTGCCGCGTCGGGACCGGCACCGTACTGTGCGGCGGCCGGTCGGACGGGCCGATCCTGGTCGGCAAGCCGCTGCCCGGCGGAGCCGTGCGCGACTGCACGCTGGCCGACGCGCTCTCCGCCGCGCGCAGGCCGGGAAGCCGGCTGGCGGCGCAACTGGCGGCCGGACTGGACGCCGGGTTCGTGGCACTGGCCGACGCCGTGCGGACCGAGTTGCCGCCGCGGGAATTCGTCCCGCTGGAAACGGACAGCGCCGACGGAGTGTCCGGATCTTCGCGCCGCACCCGGCTGCCGGCCGGGTCCATGGCACGCTCGGTGGACGGCGCGGTCTGGATCCAGGTGCTCCAGGGGTCCGTCGGACTGGCGCTGACCGACGTCAACGAGGCCGATGCACACTCCCGGCCCGCCTCCACCAAGCCATCCCCACCGCCGCCACCGCCCCCACCGCCCGCGCCATCCCCGCCGCCCGCCTCCGACCCGTTCGCCACATTGGGCTGGCCCGGCCGGGGCATCACGAAACGGTTCCTGGTCACCGAGGCGGACTGGGTGCGCTCCCCGCAGGGCGCGGTGGTGGGCGTACTGCGCACCGCGGAGGTCATGGCCGACCCGGGCTTCGCCCACGAAGTCCTGTCCCAGCAGCGACTTCTCATGCGACGGCTGACCGATCGGATGATCAGCCGACGGTCCACGGCCCGCCGCGAGATGAGGCAGCGCCGGAAACTGGACGCCGATACGCTCCAGCGCTCCTCACGCGCTCTGGCAGCTGTGCTCGACCCGTTCGGTTCGTCGGGGGACGGCGACTTCGACCCGTCCGACCAGGACACCTATCTGGCGGTGGCCCGCATCGTCGGGCAGGCCTCGGGCGTCGACATCACCCGCGCCTCCACTTCGGAGGCGTCCGACGCCCGGCTGGGCCCCGTGGAGCGGATCGCGGTGTCCTCACGTTTCCGAACCCGGCAGATCCGTCTGGACGGCAGATGGTGGCGAACGGACCTGGGGCCGCTGTTCGCCCACCTCGGTCCGGACACCACCGAAGGACCGCGGGGCCCGTCGGACGACGCCGTCACCAAGCGCACCCCGGTGGCGCTGATCTGGCGGCGGGGCCGGTACGAGGCCCGGGAGGCCGGCGGCAATGGCGTGAGGGTCGGCCGTGCCTACGCCGCACGGCTGGAGAACACCGCGTGGATGTTCTACCCACCGCTGCCGGACGAACCGCTGAGCCGGGGCGCCCTGGTCCGTTTCGGTCTGCGCGGCAGTGCGCGGGACGCGGGGGTGATGGTCGGACTCGGGCTGGCCGCGGCACTGCTGGGACTGCTGGTTCCGGTGCTCACCGGTAAAGTGCTCGGCGTCCTGGTACCCCGTGCCGATCGGGGGCCCGTGACCCAGGTGTGCGTGGTTCTGTTCACCGCGGCGCTGTTCTCGGCGGTCTTGTCGGCGGTCCAGAACCTGTCGCTGCTGCGGTTGGAAGGGCGCTTCGAGGGGCGGGCGCAAGCCGCGGTGTGGGACCGGCTCCTGCGGCTTCCCACCGCGTTCTTCACCAAGGTCTCCACCGGAGAGCTGAGCAATTCCGCGATGGGCGTGAGCACCATCCGGGATGTGCTGTCCGGCATCACCAACCAGGTGGTGCTGGGCTGCCTGCTGTTCGTCACCAACCTGAGTCTGCTGTTCTTCTACAGCGTCCCACTGGCGTTGATGGCGCTGGCCCTGGCACTCGCCGGTGGCGGGGTCTGCCTGGCCGTGGGAATCAAGCAGACCAAATGGCAGCAGCGGCTGACCGAGCATGACCACAAACTGGCCGGAACCCTCTTCCAGATGCTCGGCGGTCTGTCCAAGCTGCGCGTCGCCGTGGCGGAGGACCGGGCGTACTCCCACTGGGCCCTGGGATTCGCCCAGTCCCGGAGGCTGTCGTCCCGCGCACGCCGCTTGCAGAACGTGGTCACCGTCTTCAACTCCGGCTACTTGATCGTGTGTTCGCTGCTGCTGTTCGGGCTCGTCGGTGGCCCGGCGAGTCACCAGCTCTCCGTCAGCGACTTCCTGACGTTCAACAGTGCCTACGGCATGATGCTGGCGGCCTGTGTCCAGGTCACCGGGAGCGTCACCATGGCGTCGGCCGTGATACCGCTCTTCGACGGGCTGCAACCGGTGATCTCCGAGGTGCCGGAGGTGTCGGCCACCAAGGAGTCGCCCGGCGACCTGTACGGCGAGATCGAGGTCGCCAACGTCAGTTTCCGCTATCACGACGACCAGCCGCCGGTGCTGCACGATGTCAGCTTCCAGGCGCGGCCCGGGGAGTTCGTCGCCATCGTGGGCCCGACGGGGTGCGGGAAGTCGACGCTGCTCAGGCTGCTCATCGGTTTCGACGAGCCCACCACCGGAGCGGTCCTGTACGACGGCATGGACCTGTCGTCGCTCGACGTGACGGCCGTCCGCCGACAGTGCGGCGTCGTGCTCCAGAACGGAAACCTGTTCGCCGGCAGCGTCCTGTCCAACATCTGCGGCATGGGCAACTACTCGCTCGACGAAGCGTGGGAGGCCGCGGAGATGGCCGGACTCGACGAAGATCTCGGACGGATGCCGATGGGCATGCACACCGTCCTTTCCGAAGGGGCGACGACGCTGTCGGCCGGCCAGCGACAGCGGCTCATGATCGCCCGTGCGCTGATCGGCCGGCCCCGCATCCTCTTCTTCGACGAGGCCACCAGCGCGCTGGACAACCGCACCCAGGAGATCGTCACGCAGAGCATGCGGCGGCTGAACGCGAGCCGCGTCGTGATCGCCCACCGGCTGTCGACGGTGATGCGGGCCGACCGGGTGCTGGTTCTGGCTGCCGGCCGGCTGGTGCAGGCCGGCAGCCCGGACGAACTGCTGAAGGACAAGGGCGGCATGTTCTACCGCCTCGTCCAGCGGCAGATGTCCTGATCCACTGCTGCCCCGCGGCCCGCCCGTTCCGAAGGAGACTCGTCATGCCCCGCCCCTCCACGTCCGACGCCATCCCGACGGCCGGCTCCGACGACCGCCCCCCAGGGCCGGCGGAGGACCTGGAACTGGCCGGCATACGCGCGGATCCGCTCACCTTCCTTCAGGACCTGGTCAACGAGTACGGCGACCTCTGTAGCCATCGCACCCGCGGCCAGACGGTGTGGTTCGCCAATACGCCGGAATTGGCCCGGCACATCCTGAAGGACAACTACACCAACTACACCAAGGCCGGGACGCCGGACGACTTCATGCTGACCCCGCTGCTCGGAAAGGGGCTGCTCACCAGCAACGGCGCGCAGTGGGAACGGCAGCGGCGACTGTGCGCGCCATCGTTCCGCCGCGTGGCGGTCGAGTCGTTCGACGGCCTGATGGTCGAGGCGGCTCTCGACCTGGCCACTGCCTGGGGCGGGGCGGCCGACCGGGGCGATGCCGTCCGGGTGGACCACGACTTCACGGCACTCACCCTGGGGGTGGTGGCCTCCGCGCTGCTCGGCTCCGAACTGACGGCGGGCGGCCGCGGTTTCGGGCAGGCGGTCGACGACATCAACCGGTTCATCGGGCACTTCGACGGGACCCCGCCCGAGGACGAGGACTTCCGGGCCCGGCTCCGGGCGTACTCGGGCGCGAAGAGCTTCCTGGACAGGGTGGTCGGCACCATGATCGGGGCCCGGCGGCTGACCGGCCCCCATGGGCACCCCGGGGACCTGCTGGACGCGATGCTGGGCGCGCGGGACGAGCACGGCGACGCCCTCTCCGACCAGGAGTTGCACGACCAGGTCCTGACCATGGTCATGGCCGGTCACGAGACCACCGCGAAGGCCCTCAGCTGGACGCTCCACCTGCTCGACCGGTACCCCGAGCACGCAGGGCGGGTCCGAACCGAGATCGACCGGGTCGTGGGCACCCGGCTGCCGACCGCCGCGGACCTGCCCGATCTGGTCTACACCAGGCAGTGTCTCGACGAGGCCATCCGCCTGTTCCCGCCGGTGTGGCTGATCTCCCGGCTCGCAGTGCACGACGACCTCCTCGGCGGGCTCCGTATCCCCGCCGGCACGCTGGTGTGCATCAGCCCCTGGACGCTGCACCGGCATCCGGAGCACTGGGAGGCGCCCGAGGAGTACCGGCCCGAGCGCCGGCACAGCCGAGCGGACCACTCGTACCTGCCATTCGGCGGTGGCCCCCGGGTCTGCATCGGGCAGGCCTTCGCCACGACGGAGGCGATGCTCGTCCTCACGGTCGTCCTCCAGCGGCTCCGGCTGACCCGGGCACCCGGCACCACGGTCGTCCCCGAGGCGCTGGTCACGTTGCGTCCGCGGGACGGTCTGCTGATGCGGGTGGAGCGGCGCCATGGGTGAGGCGGGACAGCCGGTGACGCCGGGCGCTCGCAGCTACCGCCCCGAAAGGGAACTGGGCGGATTCGAGCAGGAGGCTGAGCGCCTGGACCGCCAGGCCGCGCTGACCTGGGCTCACGAGTGGCGCATCCTCGAGCCCCTGGCGCCCCCCGGCGGTGGGGCGGTGCTGGACGCGGGCTGTGGAAACGGCGCGGTGACCGCGGAACTGAGCGCCGCGCTGCCGGGATCCCGGGTCGTCGGTCTTGACGTGCACCCCGGACTCCTGGACCGGGCGCGCGCTCGCGGGGCAGCCGGAGCGGGACCGGAGCTGTTCCTTGGCGACATCGGCGACACGCCGTTCGCGGACGCGACGTTCGACCTGGTGCTGTCGAGGTACGTCTTCCAGCACCTGCGGGAGCCGGTCGCCGCGGCACGGGAGCTGCGCCGGGTCCTGCGGCCGGGCGGACACCTTGCCGTGATCGACATCGACGCCGGGTTGTGGGGCACGGCGGAGCCCGACCTGTCGGGGTTGTCCCAAGAGGCGTACCGTGCACTCGGCGCGGCGCAGTCCTCGGCCGGAGGGGACCGGCTGATCGCCCGGCGACTGCCCCGCGTGCTCAGGGACGCCGGCTACACGGACGTGACCGTGCGACCGTTCGCCTACACCAGCGACGAAGTGGGGCTCGCGGCGCTGGCGCCGCAACTGTCCCCGGAGCGGCTGTTGCCGCTGGTCGAGCGGGGCGCGGTCAGTATGACGGCGTATCTCCGGGCGATGACCGCCTGGCAGAGCTTCGTAGCCGGTGACGGCTTCGTCCTGCTGCTGGGGTTCGCCGTGGTGGGGCGCCGGTAGGCCCGTAACCGCATGCCGTCAGGACCGGGTGCACGCCTCAGCACTCGTGGCGCAACACCGCGCCCAGGGCGTTGGGCAGGGCGTCCCGTCCAGGTATGGACAATTTGCTGTAGACATGCGTGAGATGGACCTCAACGGTGCGCGGGGTGATGTGCAGCAGATCGGCGATGCTCTTGTTGGTTCTCCCCCGGGCAGCGTGTATGGCGATACGACGCTCGGCCGGGGTGAGGGCCGGGAGCCCGGACACCGGGGTGCGCCGAAGCCGTCCCCCCGAGGCGAGCAGCGATTTGTGCGCCTCGGCGGTGAGCCACTGCGCGCCCGACTCCTCGGCGAGCAGCATCCCCCTGTGCAGCGCTTGCCGGGCATGTGCGAGAGAACCCTTGCGCCCCTGCGCCTGGCCCGCCGCGACGAGTGAAAGCGCCAGCTGGAGCCGGGCGTCGGTCTGCTCCAGCAGGCACACGGACTCGGTGAGCGCGCGCTCCGCCGCCGCCCCCGAACTCACTTCCCCCAGCGAGCGCAACGACTGGCCGATGACCGCGGGATTGCCCCAGCGCCGGGCCAGTTCAACCTCCGTTTCCGCAAGCCGACGGGCCTCCGCGTCGTTTCCAAGCCCCTTCCACGCCAGCGCGGCGAAGCCGCGCCAGGCACTCAGAGCGGGGTTGACGATCTCCAGGGCCTCCAGCCGGTGCCCGCACTCCATCAGGTCGGCGAGTGCGCCCCGGAGGTCACCCGAGTGCAGGCGGAACACACCCCGAATGCCCAGGGCGCTCGCGGGCAGGTCGTGGAGTCCTTGCAGGAGGCCGACGGACTCCTCGTAGTGCCCCATGGCCCCGCGCACCCTGGCGACCTCGGTCACCGCGACGGCATGGCAGCTCCTCACCTCATGATGGGCAGTGGTGAGGGTCAGCGCCCACTTGGCCTCGGTGAGCGCCAGGGGCAGATCTCCCATCCGCACCGCGATCTCGGCGCGCCGGCAATGAGCGATCACCCGGGGAAAGAGCGCGTCCTGGTCCAGCGCTCTGGTCAGCATGTGATCGGCCCAGCGCTGGGCCTCACGCAGATGTCCTGCCCACGTCAGTACGGTGATACATCGCAGCAGCAGCACCATCGAAGCGCTGTCGGCGGGCCGCTCGCCCGCCAGCGCCCGCTGCACCAGCTCCAGCGGGACGTCGCGGGGCTCGGACTTGCAGGCGAGATCGCCGGCGATGGCCGCCAGCAGCCCCCGCTCGCCGGGGGTGACCCCGAGTGTGTGGCTCGGGGCGGGACGGTCGAGCGCCTCCAGGGCCGGCGCCCTTCCCTCGGCGGGGACCGTACTGGTCAGGGACTCCAGGCCCAGACTCAGTTCCGTATCGGCGAGCTCGGCGAACGCCTTTTCGTCGACATGGGCGAGCACGGTGCGAGGCGGACGCAGCGCCGACTCGGCACTGCCCTGCCGCAGGACCCGTGCGTAGGCGCGTTCCACGATCGCCGCCGCCTGGCGTTCCGGATCGGAGAAGAGGCGGACCGCCTCGTCCAGATGACGGTCGGCGGCCGCGGGCGCGAAGAGCACCTCGGCGCGGCCCAGCAGCCAGAGCACCTCCGCGCGTTCCTCCTCCGGAATCCAGTCCCGGAGCACACGCCACGCGTACTCGGCACACGTCTTGGGGTCGCCTGCCTTCAGGGCGTCATCCGCGGCATGCTTCAGGACACCGCACGCCCACGCGTCCTCGGCCACGTCGGCCTGGAGCAGGTGCTCGGCGACCTGCGGCAGCGGCGCCCCCAGATCGTTCAGCCGCCGGGCGGCCCGCATGTGCAGCGCGCGCCGCGCATCGGCGGGCATGTCCCGGTGAATCAGCTTCCTGAGCTCGGCATTGCTGAAGCGGTACCGCTCGGGGGTGCCCGTCGCGCGAAAGACCCCCACCCGGGTCAGCTCCGCGGTGAGTCCCCAGATCGTGTCCCCGTACAGGTTGAGCATGTCCGCGATCACCGCGCAATCGCCTTCTTCGCCGAGCACCGCGGCGACCTCGGCGACCTCCCGGAGGTTGGCGGGCTGGCGCAGCAGTCGGTCGGCGGCGGCCTCGGCCTGGAGCCGTTCACCGCATCGCCGCACTCGCTCGACCTGTGACGCCCGAGGGGGCACGAAGTCGGCGGTCAGGAACGCCAGCAGCTTTTCCAGGCGGGAGGGATGTCCGTGGGTGGCCTCGGCACAGGCCTGCACGAACTCGTCATCGCACCCCTGCCCGGAATACGCGGTCTCGACCACGTCGCGCACGCTGTGCGAGGAGAGCGGGCTGAGGGTGAGGGATTGGCATCGGTCGCACTTGGTCATGTCGTCGATCAGCGTGCGGTCGACCGGGGTTTCGTCCGTACGGTAAGCCAGGATCAGCAGGACCGGCAGGTTGTTCAGATGGCGCATCAGAAATCCGAAACAGCGCAGCGAGGTTTCGTCCATCCACTGGATGTGATCGACGATGACGACCAGCGGATGCCGGCGGGCGCCCTGCGTGAACCCTTCCCACAGGGCTTCGAAGAGCTGATGGTCGAACGAGCCGGTGCCTTCGGGTATCCCGCTGAGCGGTTCCCCGCCCTCGATGCTTTCATCCCTGCCCGCGACCTTGAGCGAGGCCGCCCTGAGCCGGCGGACGACAGCGAACTGGCGGTGAGCGTCCGAAGGAGAACACGACAGCCTCAGGATGATGCTGCCCAAGCGCCGCACGCGTTCGGCCACCTCACCGAGCAGTGCGGAACAGTGCATTCCCGAGACGGACCGGACCAGGACGGCATTGCCCATGCCCGCCCTGGCACTGCGTGCGCGCGATAACAGATCCGCGAGTTCCGACACACGTTCAGGCTGCACGCGCCCTCCTCGCTTCTGTTCCTTTCACATCAAGAAAATGTCCGGCGCGGCCTTTGCCCCGCACCACGGCCGCCCGGTACCCCACGCATACGTCGCGGGAAATTTCCTGACCACGGTCTCCTGTGGCACGCTCTAGCAGCGGTGGCCATTCACGGTCGCGGTCTGGCAGATGGCTCCATCATCACCGGTCGTTTCACCGGGATGGAGCAGCTCGTATGACGATCGCTTACGCAACACACTTGCCCCCCGATTGATGATCTGCGCCATCGTATTGGTGACCCTTCACGTCAAGAAGCGCGAAATAGGCCATTTCGGTTGTGAGGTGGATGGGGTAATCGTCGTCTTTTCCCGTGATTCGTGGGAGGACGGTGTCCGGCGGTCCACCCCGGCTCGTCGCCATGCGGTGGCCGGACCCTGGGCCGGTGCCGTCCGGTGGGCCGTTCGGCCGATCGGCGAGACAGAATGGCCGCACACGTACGAGGCGAAGAGAGCGGGGAGCGGGATGGCGGCGAAGGGGCGGGTCACGATCCGCGAGGTGGCGGAGCGGGCGGGCGTGTCCGTGGCCACGGTCTCGCGCGTGCTGAGCGGGAACTACCCGGTCCCGCCGGCCACCCGCACCCGGGTGCTGCGCGCGGCACGGGCCCTGGACTATGTCGCCAACGCCCACGCCCGGGCCCTGGTGGGCGGCGGCCGCAAGATGGTGGCCGTCGTGCTGCGCCAGGTCACCAGCCCGTTCTACGCACAGGTCGCCGAGGGCGTGGAGGCGGAGGCGGCCGGGCGCGGGTGGCTGTGCCTGGTGGGCACCACGGGCGGTGACCCGGAGCGCGAGCTGGAGTTCGTCCAGCTGATGCGGGAGGAGGGCGCCCGGCTGGTGATCCTGGTGGGCGGGGTGGTCGAGGACGACGCCTACCGCGAGCGGGTGACCCACTACGCGCAGGCCCTCGACGCCGCGGGGGCCCGGCTGGTGCTGTGCGGCCGGCCCGCGCCCGACCCGGACATCCCCGCGCTCGTCGTGGAGTTCGACAACGAGGCCGGCGCCCATGCCATCACCGGACATCTGCTCTCCGCGGGCCACCGCCGGATCGTGTTCCTCGGCGGGCTGCCCGGCAACACGGCCCTGGACGCACGGGTCGCCGGCTACCGGGCCGCCCTCGCACAGCACGGGCTGCCGCCCGAGGCCGCGCACGTCGTCGACTGCGGCCTGGGCCGCGCCGCCGGACACCGCGCGATGGCCGAACTCCTCCATGACGGATCCGGGTTCACGGCCGTGTTCGCCGGGGACGACATGGTGGCCGCGGGGGCGCTGCGCGCCATCGCCGAGGCGGGGTTGCGGGTCCCCGGCGACATCTCCGTCGTCGGCTACAACGACATCCCGCTCGCCGAGGACTTCAACCCCCCGCTGACCACCGTCCGCACCCCCGCTGAGGAACTCGGCCGCGCCGCCGTGCGCATCGCCCTGCGCGACCCCGAACACGCCGCGGGCGCACACCATCTGCTCGGCACCCACATCGTGGTACGCGACAGCGTCGCCGCGCCGCGCGACCACTGACACACCGACGGCGGGGTGTGTTCAGCGTGGCATGAGCTTGAGCGTCGTGGCGCGCGCCGTGTCCGCCACCATGGGGGTGACATAGGTGGCGCTGTAGCGGCTGTACTTGGAGCGGTACGCGGCGTCGATGCGGTCGTTGAGGCCGGGGTCGGTCTCCTCGGTGAGGGTGACGTCCTTGTCGACGCCGCCGGAGCGGATGTGGCCCGCGTGGCTGGACTGGGCGGCGCGGTACCAGGTGCCGCCGCTGCCCCGGTAGGAGCGGACGTAGAGGTCGTCACCGTCACGGACGACCCAGATCGGCACCGCCGGGCGCGCCGTTCCGTCGCCCCGGAGCGGTGCCATCTGGAGTTCGTCCGACGTCTCGATCCTGCTGAGCTCGTCGTTCGTCCATGTCGTCATCGGCTCGTCTCCTTCGGGGTGCGCTTCGCGGTACGAGTGATGCGGCGGGCAGTGGTGGTCGGCGGCTGCTTCGGCAGTTCCATCATGCGTTCTTTCGTCGTGTCTTTCTCGTCGGGTTTCTCATCGGGCCGGGCCGCCCCGGACGCCGCTTGCTGAGTGGACGTCAGAACACCTCCGGTGCCACGGGTTTGAGCCTTCACCGGGCCGTTCCGGACGTCCCATGGGCCGCTGAGCCCCCCGCCTGACCGGGGACGACTCCGAAATTATCTAGTACACAAGTCTTGTATCCCAGTTCTTGTTTCTCTAGTGTCCCAGCTCGAACGGCCCGGCTGACGCGGCCGGACACCTCGACGAAAGGGACGAGAGTGGCAGACCTCAGTGGTCTCTGTATCGCGGTCACCGGTGCCGGGCGCGGCATCGGACGGTCGATCGCCCTGCGGCTCGCCGCGGCGGGCGCGCACCTGGCCGTCATCGACCGCGACGCCGCCCGCGCCGAAGCCGTACGCGCCGAAGTGGCCGCGCTCGGCCGGCCCGCGCTCGCCGTACCCGGCGATGTGACCCGCGCCGCCGACTGCGCCGAGATGGTCCGGCGCACCGCCGACGGGCTCGGGCGGCTCGACGTCATGGTCTGCAACGCGGGAATCGTGCAGGTCAAGCCCTTCCCGGAGATCACCGAGGAGGACTGGGACGCCACCTTCGCGGTCAATGTGAAGGGGACGTTCCTGACCATGCAGGCCGCCGCCGCACACATGCGCGCCCAGGAACCCCTGGCCGCCAACCGCCCCCGCGGCAAGATCATCACCATGTCGTCGATCGCCGGACGGTACGGCGCCGGCCCGATGGCCCCCCTCACCCCCCACTACCGCGCCAGCAAGGCGTCGGTCATCAGCCTCACCCAGACCGCGGCCTACGCGCTGGCCCCGGACATCACCGTCAACGCCATCTGCCCCGGCCTCGTCGAGACCGACATGTGGCGCCAGATCGACCAGGAGTGGGCCGCCGCCGAGGGCTGGAGCGAGGGCGAGGCGTGGAAGCGCCGTACCGCCGCCGTCCCGCTGGGCCGCCCGCAGTCGCCGGATGACGTCGCGGGCCTCGCCCTCTACCTCTGCTCACCCGATTCCGACTACATGACCGGCCAGGCCGTCAATATCGACGGCGGACTGATCATGAGCTGAGCCGCCCCTCATCCCCGCCAGATCGAGGAAGCACATGACACACGCACCAAGCGGGACCACCACCACGACGCTGGACGAGGCCGGGGCACGGGCAGCCGTCTCGCGCATCTCGTGGCGGATCCTTCCGCTCATCGCCGTCGGCTACGTCATCGCGTACATCGACCGCACCAACATCGGCTTCGCCCAGCTGGGCATGGGCGAGGATCTGGGCATCAAGGCCGCGGCATACGGCTTCGCCGCCTCGATCTTCTTCATCGCCTACTTCTTCTTCGAGGTGCCCAGCAATCTGCTGCTGCGCCGCTTCGGCGCCCGCGTCTGGCTCGCCCGCATCATGGCGACCTGGGGGATCATCACGGTGATCACCGGGTTCACCACCAACGTGCAGATGCTGTACGTGATGCGCTTTCTGCTCGGCGTCGCGGAGGCCGGTTTCTTCCCCGGCATCATCGTCTACCTGACCACCTGGTTCCGCTCCGGCGACCGGGCCGTCGCGCTCGGCTGGCTGGTGCTGGCCCAGCCCATCTCGTTCATCTTCGGCGGTCTCCTCGGCGGCCTGATCCTGGACCACACCGGCTGGCTCGGGCTGCCCGGCTGGCGCTGGCTGTTCATCCTGACCGGCGTGCCCGCGATCCTGATGGCCGTCGTGACCTTCGTCTTCCTCCCCAACTCCCCGGCGACCGCCCGCTGGCTCGACCCCGCCGACCGCGACTGGCTGAACACCTCGCTGGAGAGCGAGCAGGGCACCGGCCACGACGAGGGCGTACGGGCCCAGCTCACCGCCCTGAAGAACCGACGGGTGCTGCACCTGGCCGCCACCCATCTGGCGCTCGCCATCGGCACCTACGGGTTCAACCTCTTCCTGCCGCTGATCATCAAGCAGATCAACCCCGACTACTCGGCCACGAACATCGGCTTCGTCGCGGCCATCCCCTATATCTGCGCCGCGATCGCGCTGTTGATCAACGCGCGGCTGTCGAAGCGGGTCCGCGAGCGCAAGTACCTGGTCGCCGTGCCGCTCGCCCTCGCGGCGGTGGGCCTCGCCGGCGTGATCGCGCTGCGCGACCACCCCGGGCCCGCGGTGGTCGCGCTCGCGGTGACCGGGGTCGGGGCCTTCGCCTGGCTCCCGCCGTTCTGGTCGCTGACCACCGACAGCATCTCCAAGACCCATGTCGCCGTCGGCATCGCCACCATCAACTCCATCGGCAACCTCGGCGGGTTCATCGGCCCGTACCTCGTCGGCAAGGAGACCGACGGCTCCACCGTCACCGCGGGCCTCCTGATCCCCGTCGTGTCCCTGGTGGTCTCGACCGTGCTGATCCTCCTGTGGCGCAGCCCGGCCCGGCAGCCGGGCGCCGCAACCGAGGCGGGAGCCGAACCGGGAGCCGAGCCGGCGCCCGCGGCCGAAGCGCCCGCCACCACCCGCTGACACCCCCCGCCACCCACCCGCAACGTCCCGCAACGCAAGGAGCCGACCGTTGTCAGCCGCCACGTCGCTCGCGTCCCTCCTGGACGGCCCCGGCATCGTCCTGGCCCCGGGCGCGCCCGACTCCGTCACGGCCCGCCTCGTCCAGGCCGCCGGGTTCCCGGCCGTCTACATGACGGGCTTCGGAGCCACGGCCAGCCGCCTGGGCACGCCCGACATCGGGCTGCTCAGCCAGACCGAGATGACCGAACACGCCCGCAACATGACCCGCGCGGTGTCCATCCCGGTCATCGCGGACGCCGACACCGGATACGGCGGCCCGTCCAACATCCACCGCACCGTACGGGAGTACATCCAGGCCGGGGTGGCGGCCATCCACCTCGAGGACCAGGTGGCCCCCAAGCGGTGCGGCCAGATGAGCGGCATCCGGCTGATGCCCGAGGACGAGAGCGCCGCACGGCTCGCCTGCGCCGTCGAGGCCCGCGGCGCGGACGACCTGCTCGTCATCGGACGCACCGACGCGCTGCCCGCCGCCGGGGTCGGGGAGGCGGTACGCCGCGCCCGCCGCTACCAGGACGCCGGCGCCGACCTGGTGTTCGTCGACGGCATCAAGCGGATCGAGGAGGTGGAGGCGGTCGCCAAGGCCATCGAGGGCCCCAAGGTGGTGTCCATCGTGGACGGCAACGAGACCACCCGGCTGACCGCCTCCGACCTGGCCGACATGGGCTTCTCGATGGTGTTCTACGCGGTCACGGCGCTGTTCACCGCCACCCGCGCGGTCGCCGACGCCCTGGACCACCTGCGGGCGGCCGGGACCCCCGCGGGCGGCCCGGCCCAGCACACCTACGCCGAGTTCAGCGACATCGTCGACCTCGGCTTCCACCAGGACCTCGACCATCGCTACGGGAGCTGATCGCCGCCATGTTCACAGTGGTCGTCACCGACTACGAATTCGCCGACCTGGAGCCCGAGCGGCAGGTCCTGGAGGCGGCGGGGCTCACCCTCGTCCCGGCCCAGGCCACCACCGAGGACGAGCTGATCGAGGTCTGCGCCGACGCCGACGCCGTCATCAACCAGTACGCCCCCGTCACGGCCAAGGTGATCGGGAGCCTCACCCGCTGCCGGGTGATCTCCCGCTACGGCATCGGGCTCAACACCATCGACGTCCCGGCCGCCACCGAGGCGGGCATCGCCGTCGCCAATGTGCCGGACGGCTCCCTGGAGGAGGTGTCCGACCACGCCGCGGCCCAGATCCTCACCCTCGCCAGGGGGCTGCACCGCTACGACGCCGCGATCCGCCGGGGCACCTGGGACTACACCGTGGCGGGGCCACTGAGGCGGCTGCGGGGGCGCACGCTCGGGCTGGTCGGGTTCGGCCGCATCCCACGGCTGCTCGCCGAGAAGCTGGCCGGCTTCGGGATGGCGGTCCTCGCCCACGACCCGTTCGCCGACCCCTCCCACGCGGCGGCGCTCGGCGTCCGGCTGGTGGATCTGGACACCCTGTGCCGCGAGTCCGACGTGGTGTCCGTGCACGCCCCGCTGACCGCGGAGACCGAAGGGATGATCGGGCGCGCGCAGTTCGCCGCCATGAAGCCCACCGCCTGCCTGGTGAACACGGCACGCGGACCGGTCGTGGACCAGGACGCGCTCGTCGAGGCCCTGGAGACCGGGCGGATCGCGGGCGCCGGGCTGGACGTGTTCGCCCATGAACCCCTCGGCCCCGACCACCCGTTGGCCCGCTGCGAGAACGTGGTCCTCTCCCCGCACACCGCCTGGTACTCGGAGGACTCGGAGATCGAGATACGGACGAAGGCGGCCCGCAACGTGGTGGACGTCGCCCAGGGTCGGCTGCCCACCTATCTCGTCAACCACGAGGTCAGCCCCGCCACGCCACTGGCCGGGCCGGATCCGGCGATACGGTAGCGTTTGGGAGATCTGCGGGACGGAGTTGCGGTGAGCGCTGGGAGGGGCATGGCACACACGACGAGCGGCAGAAGGTCCTCGTCGCTGGCCTCCGACGTGGCCCGGCGTCTCCGCGCGGCGATCGTGGACGGCGACTTCGACCTGGGCGAGGCACTCTCCGAGGACGGACTCGCCTCCGCCCTCGGAGTGAGCCGCACCCCGGTGCGCGAGGCGCTGCGGATGCTCCAGCTCCAGGGGCTGGTCGAGGTCGTGCCGAAGTCGGGCACGTATGTCTTCCAGCCCACCGAGGACGAGATCTTCGAGCTGTGCGAATACCGCACCACCCTGGAGGTCCGCGCCGCCCAGCTGGCCCTCGAACGCAACCCCGGGGCCGCCCTCGCCACCATGCGCACGGCCGTCGCCACCATGACCGAGGCCCTGGCGGACAACAACACCAAGGCCTACAACACCGCCGACACGGCCTTCCACGAGGCGTTCTTCGCCCAGTGCGGCAACCGCTATCTGAGCGACGCCTACCAGATGAGCCTGGCCCGTGTCTCGGCCCTCCGCGTCCACCTCACCTTCCTCGCCGCCACGGAACCCACCCGCTCCTTCGACGAGCACCAGCGGATCGTCGAGATCTTCGCCGCGGGCCGGACGGACGAGCTCGAGGAGATCCTGAAGTCGCACATCATGCGGACGCGCGAGAACTATCTGAAGGCCCTGCGCGCCCGCGCCGCCCGTGGCGCCGAGTCCAAGACGCAGGGCCTGCGCCGCAAACTGGGCCTGTCCACCTGAGTTCCGCTGAGTTCCGCCCGCTGGGTGCTCAGGGCAGGGCGAGAATGACGGCGGCCGCGTCATGGGGACGCTGCACATCCAGCCCCGTGTATTTCTGAAAGGCGTTGAGCCGGTTCAGGACCGTATTGCGATGACAGTCCAGGGCCCGGCTCGTATCGCCGAGACTTCCGGTCTCCAGATAGGTGGTCACCGTCTTCAGGATCTTCTCCCGCTCGAGCTCCGTGCACATGTGCAGGTAAGGGAAGACGAGTTGCCCCAGGTCGCATCCGGTCAGACTCAACTGGTGCCGGGCCACCGTCTTCCAGCGCTCCAGCAGGGTCGTGATTCCTGAGCTGTCCATCGGCAGATCGGTCATGATCTCCCGCGCGGCCGCGGCCGCTTCCCGGACGTCCACCAACCCCCTGGCCACGGGGGCGACGGCGGCCGCCATTCCGTCGAACAACGCGCTGATCCCCGGGGGGAGTTTCCCGAGAGCGACCTCCGCCGTGGGCCAGATGAAAAGCGTGTGGTGGCCCATGTCATAGGTGAAGACGACATCGCCGCGCCGGGTGGAGCTCCGAATCCGCCGCTGGACGGTCATTCCGTCGTCCTTCGCGGTGGCCGCGACACAGAAATTCCCCGACCGGGGCACGCGGAGCGCACCGGCTATCCGGTCCAGAACAGCCTCGGTCGGCCGCACCGGAGCGAACAGCTGCGACAGATAGTGGCGCTGAAGATCGGCGTTGGCCAGCTGGATGGCGCTCCGCTCCGTGAGGTAGTGCTCCTGGACCTGGGTGACGAAGGTGTCCACCGTGCTCCAGACGCGGCCCGCGTGGCGCACCAGCAGGGCAGGTTCGGCGTCCAGGGACGGGTCGGAGAGGGTGTCCCACAGGACCGTGAAGTCGAGCCTGATGACCCGGACCAGGCTGTCCAGCGGTATGGCCTGCCGGGCGCGCAGGGTGCCCAGCGACTCGGCGAGCGAGGTCAGCGCGGTCGTGTCCCCGTCCGTCCGCAGGGCGTCGAGCATGGCCGTGAAGGTCTGGACGCTGCGCTGCCGCAGATCCTCGGCGGTCAGCGAGGAGGCGGCGTAGGCGGGCTCCGCCATGACCTTCGACAGGAACCGCTCCACCATGCTGGGCAGCCGGCCGCGCGCCCGGGCGATCAGGCCGTCCCAGCCCCCGCCGTCCTCGCTCACGCGATCCTCCGCGAACACGGTCGTCCCTTCTGGCGCCCCGGTCCCCATGGCCGGGGATTCCGGCACAGCGTACGTCCGCGGCCGCCGCCCCGGGCCACCCGCGGCGGGCACCGGGGAAGCCGCTGTGCATCCGCCCAATTTTTGCCGCCGCCGGCGGTGCGATTTCTCATTGTCCGGCCCGCGTGCCGCTGCCACCCTTCTCGCCGAGGATCCGTACGCCAGAATCCAGCCGTGCCGGAAAGGGGAAGACCGTGGCCAGTGAAACGAGCCTCGCACCCGCAGAAGTACCCGATTCCCATGGAGAAAAGCAGGGCCATCGGAAGCTCCTTTCCAACCGGCAGATCCAGATGATCGGGATCGGCGGCGCCATCGGCACCGGACTTTTCCTCGGGACCGGCGGGCGGCTCGCCTCCGCGGGCCCCGGACTGGCGCTCGCCTACGCGTTCTGCGGCCTCTTCGCCTTTCTGATTCTCCGGGCCCTGGGCGAGCTGGTGCTGTACCGGCCGACGTCCGGCTCGTTCGTCTCCTATGCCCGTGAATTCTTCGGCGAGAAAGCCGCGTTCGTGTCGGGGTGGGTGTACTCGCTGTCCTGGGCGCTCACCGCGATCGTCGACATCACGGCGGTCGCGGTGTACGTCCATTACTGGTCGGCCCTGAGCAGCGTTCCCCAGTGGGCGCTGGCCCTCGCCGCGCTGCTGGTGGTGACCGGCGCGAATCTGATGTCCGTCCGGCTGTTCGGGGAGCTCGAATTCTGGTTCGCCCTGATCAAGGTCGCCGCCCTGGTCCTCTTTCTGCTGATCGGCGGCTTCGTGCTGGCCGCGGGGTTCCCCGTGAGCGGCCATGACACCGGTCCGTCGCTGATCGCCGGCCACGGAGGTCTGCTGCCGCACGGCCTGCTGCCGATGGTGGTCATCATGCAGGGCATCGTGTTCGCCTATGCCGGCATCGACCTGATCGGGGTGGCGGCGGGCGAGACCGACCGCCCCGCCGAGGTGATGCCCCGGGCGGTGAACAACGTCGTCCTGCGCATCGGGATCTTCTACGTGGGCTCCACCGCGCTGCTCGCCCTGCTGCTGCCCTACACCTCGTACTCGTCCGGCGAGTCCCCGTTCGTCACGTTCTTCTCCGCCATCGGCATTCCCGGCGCCGGGGACGTGATGAACCTGGTGGTGCTGACCGCGGCGCTCTCCAGCCTGAACGCCGGGCTCTACTCCACCGGCCGCATCTACCGGTCCATGTCCCTGGGCGGCACCGCCCCCCGGTTCATGGCGCGCCTGAGCCGCCACGGAGTGCCGTACGGCGGTGTGCTGTTCACGGCCGCGCTCGCGCTCCTCGGCGTGGGCCTGAACGCCGTGGTCCCCAAGATGGCGTTCGAGATCACGCTGAACGCGACGGCGCTGGCCATCCTGTGCACCTGGGGGACCATCGTCCTCTGCCAGCTGAGGCTGCACCGCTGGGCGCGGCAGGGCCGGGTGGCCCGGCCGCCGTTCCGGATGCCCGGGTCCCCCTGGACCTCCTACCTCACCCTGGCGTTCCTCGGCGGGGTCCTGCTGCTCATGCTCTTCGACTACCCCGTCGGCACCTACACCGTCGGCACGCTCGCCGTCATCGCCCCCGGGCTGGTCATCGGCTGGTACGGGGTGCGCGGCCGCGTCCTCGCCCTGGCGGCCGCCCGCCACCGGCCGGACCGGGAGGACCTGGGGGACCGGGGGGACACCCCCGGAACCCCGTGACCCACTTCCCCGCGCCTATCAGCGTTCCCCACGTCTTCCCAGGAGAGAACCCCATGACCACCAAGCCGACCCACACCGACGCCGAGCTGTTCCTCCGCGACTTCCGGTCCCTGAGCCGGATCGGGGCCACCCCGGGCGGCGGCGTGGACCGCCAGGCCGCGAGCGTCGCCGACGCCCAGTCGCGGACCTGGTTCACCACGCTGCTGAGCCAGTACGGGTTCACGGTGCGGACGGATGCCATCGGCAACATCTTCGGGCTGATGGAGTGGCACCCGGGCGCGCCCTATGTGGTGGTCGGCTCCCACCTCGACAGCCAGCCGCTGGCCGGGAAGTTCGACGGCGCCTACGGGGTGGCGGCGGCGCTGCACGCCGGCCGGCGGCTGGCCGCCGAGCACGGCAGGGCCGACGGCGGCCGGGCCGACGAGGACCCGGCCGACGGCGACCCGGCCGCGCGGCCGAAGTACAACCTCGCGGTGGTGGACTGGTTCAACGAGGAGGGCTCGCGGTTCGCCCCGTCCATGATGGGCAGCTCCGTCTACACCGCCAAGCTCCCGGCCCCGGAGGCCCTGGCCATCCGGGACACCGACGGGGTGACGGTCGCCGAGGCCCTGGCGGCCATCGGCCACCCGGTCGGATCGTGGACGGGCCCCACGCCCGCCGCGGCCGCCGAGATCCACATCGAGCAGGGCAGGTCCCTGGAGGACACGGGCGCCACCATCGGGCTGGTCGAATCGTGCTGGGCCGCCGAGAAGTTCACCGTCGTCGTGCACGGCGAGCAGGCGCACACCGGGTCCACCGTCATCGCCGACCGCCATGACGCGCTGCTCGGCGCCGCGCGGCTGGTGGTGCTGGCCCGCGAGCTCGCCGACCGCTTCCCCGGCGGTGTGCTGCACACCTCGGTCGGACAGCTGACGGTGGTGCCGAACTCCCCGGTCGTCGTCCCCCGCAGAGTCGATCTGACCCTGGATCTGCGCTCCGCCGACGAGAGTGTTCTGGCGGAGGCCAAGCGGCTGCTGGAGCAGGGCGTCAAGCAGATCGAGCAGGACGCCGCGGTCACCGTCGAGGTCAGGGAGTCCCACGCCTGGGGTGTGCGCCCGTACAGCGCCGCGGGGGTGGAGCTCGCCCGGGACTGCGCCGACGGGCTCGGGCTGAGCAGCCGGCCCGTGCAGACCCTGGCCGGACACGACTCGATCAACATGAACGACGCCGTTCCGACGGTGATGCTCTTCGTGCCGAGCCGGGAGGGCATCAGCCACCACGAGGGCGAGCACACCGACGACGCCGACCTGTGCGCGGGCGTCGATGTGCTCACCGAGGTGGTCCGGCAGCTGTGCCGGGGGGAGCTCGATGGCGCCCGCTGAGACCACGGGGGCCACGGGGGCCACCGCCCCTCGGGCCGCGCGCCTGAAGGTGGCGGTGGCGCAGCACACCGGCCTGGTGGGGGAGCGGGAGCGCAACCTCGCGGCGCTGGCCGACGCCGCCCGCCGCGCCCGGGCCCGGGGAGCCGCGCTCCTGGTCACCCCGGAGCTCTTCGTCAGCGGATACGACCCCGAGGCGGTCGCCGACGATGACGGCGCGGCACACCGGCGCGAGATCGCCGCGATCGCGCGCTCGCACCGGCTGGCCGTGGTGGCCTCGACGGTCGATCGCGCGGACGGCGGGCGCTTCATCAGCGCGTCCCTCTTCGACAGCGGGGGAGCGGAGCTGACCAGGTATCACAAGCAACACCTCTTCGGCGCGGCGGAGAAGGCCGTCTTCACGCCCGGCCGCCGGCCCCCGGCGGTGGTTCCGCTCCACGGCGTCAACATCGCACTCGGGGTCTGCTTCGACATCGAGTTCCCCGAGTTCACCCGCGCGGTGGCGCGCTCCGGCGCGGAGTTGCTCTGCGTCCCCACCGCCGTTCCGCTCAGGCCGTCGCACGGCGCGGAGGCGAACCCCTTCGACACCCGGCTCATCCCCGGCATGGTCGTGCCCACCCGGGCGCTGGAGAGCCAGCTCTACATCGCCTACGCCAACCACACCGGCCCCCGGTTCGCCGGGCTGAGCTGCCTCAGCGACCCCTACGGCCGGCGTGTCGCGGCCGGCGAATCCGGCACCGGGCTCGTGGTCGGCGATGTCGACCTGCGGACCCTCGGCGAGGCGCGCCGCGCGACCGACTACCTCACCTCGTCCGACTGACCGACCGACCCGTTCCGCGCCCGTTCGGCGGCCGGCACCAGCGCCTTCAGGAAGCCTCACGTGAACACGCCCTCCAGCGGGGTCACCATGCTGATCCCCGACTTCCCCTTCCCCTACGACGAGTACCTGGCCCACCCGGATGGCCTCGGCTCGATCCCGCCCGAGCACCACGGCACCGAGGTGGCCGTCGTCGGGGCCGGGCTGTCCGGCCTGGTGGCCGCGTACGAGCTGATGCGGCTCGGGCTGAAGCCCGTCGTCTACGAGTCGTCCGAACTCGGCGGCCGGCTGCGCGGCGTGCGCCAGCCGGGCACCGACCACCCGGTCGCCGACCTCGGCGGCATGCGGTTCCCCCGGTCGGGCCGGGCCTTCTACCACTACGTCGATCTGCTGGGCCTGGAGACACGGCCCTTCCCCAATCCGCTCACCCCTGCCTCGGACAGCACGGTCATCGAGATCGGCGGACGGAAACACTACGCGGAGTCCCCCGGCGACCTGCCGCGCTTCTTCCACGAGGTCGCCGACGCCTGGCACGCCTGTCTGGAGGAGCGCGCGCACTTCGCCGCCATGCGGCGGGCCATCGAGATCCGGGACTACGCCACCGTCAAGAAGCTGTGGAACGAACTCGTCCCGCTCTTCGACGACATGTCCTTCTCCCACTACCTGGCCACCTCGAAGGCGTTCTCCTCGCTGCCCTTCGAATACCGGGAGGCCTTCGGCCTGGTGGGCTTCGGCACGGGCGGCTGGGACACCAACTTCCCCGACTCGTTCCTCGAGATCCTGCGCGTGGTGTACGTGGGCGCCGAGGACGACCAGCACCGCATCGTCGGCGGCGCACAGCGGCTGCCGCAACAGCTGTGGCGGCACACGCCGGACCGGCTCGCGCACTGGCCCGCCGGGACCAGCCTGGCCGCGCTGCACCCGGGCGGACACCGGGGGGCGGTCAAGCGGATCTGGCGGTCAGCCGAACCGGCGGGCGGCATCGAGGTGACGGACCGGTGGGGCCGGACGGCCACCTATCCGGCCGTCATCGCCAGCTGTCAGTCCTGGCTGCTGTCCGCCCGGATCGACACCGACGAGTCGCTGTTCAGCCACAAACTGTGGACCGCGATCGAGCGCAGCCACTACATGCAGGCGTCGAAGACCTTCGTGGTGGTCGACCGGCCCTTCTGGAAGGACATCGACCCCGCCACCGGCCGGCACATCATGAGCACGACGCTGACCGACCGGCTTACCCGGGGGACCTATCTGCTGGACGACGGCCCGGACAAGCCGGCCCTCATCTGCCTGTCCTACGCCTGGAACGACGACGCCCTGAAGTGGCTGACCCTGGACGCCGACGAACGGGTGCGGCTGATGCTGCACTCGCTGAAGCAGATCTACCCGGACGTCGACATCGCCTCGCACATCATCGGTGACCCCATCACCGTCTCATGGGAGGACGACCCCGATTTCATGGGCGCGTTCAGCGACAACCTGCCCGGCCACTACCGCTATCAGGAGCGGCTGTACAGCCACTTCATGCAGGACGGCTTCGACCCCGGGCACCGCGGGATCTATCTGTGCGGGGACGACGTCTCCTGGACCGGCGGCTGGGCCGAGGGCGCCGTGACCACCGGGCTGAACGCCGTCTGGGGCCTGATGAGCCAGCTGGGCGGAAAGACCACCGCCGCCAACCCGGGGCCGGGCGACCGCTTCGAGGAGCTCAGGCCGATACGTCTGCCGTAGGCGCCGCGCCCGCCGCCGGAGCCGCCGGGCGGTCCGGCCCCGCCGGGCGGTAGAGGGCCACGGCGATGCGGACGAACGAGCGGACGAGCGGATCGGCGCCCTCGGTGTTCCAGGCGACCACGAGACGGCTGGGCGCCATGTCGGCCAGCGGCACGGCGATGAGCCCCTCGGGCAGGGTGTGCCCGAGGGGCATCACCCCGACCGTGCCGTTCCAGGCGACGGCCTGGAGACACTCCTGGGCCGTGCGGACCACGGGCCCGTCCCGGCGCTCACCGGGGGAGGTGGCGGTCCAATAGGCGGACCAGAGGGGGTCGGTGCCGTCGGGCAGCCGGAACCACCGGCGCTCGGCGAGATCGCGCAGCCGCACCGTGGCGTGGCGGGCGAGCGGGTCCCCGGCGCGCAGCACCACCCCGACCGGGTCGGAGCGCAGCACATGGGTGCTGATCCCGGTGTCGTCGAACGGCGCCCGGGTGAGCGCGACATCGACGAGACCGGCCCGAAGGCCCGTGGTCGGGTCGGTGAAGTCGGCTTCGCGGATGCCGACCTGGACATCGGGGTGACGCCGGCGGAAGGCCGCGACCAGGCGGTTTCCGGCCTGCTCGGCGCTGTCGGCGAGCGTGCCGATGGTCATGGTGGCGGCGCCCGCCGCGGCGGCGACCCGGGCGCGCGCCTGCTCCGCCCGGTCCAGCAGGGTGCGCGCCTCGTCGTAGAGCGCGCTTCCGGCCGAGGTGAGGGTGACTCCCGTGGCGGAGCGGTGCAGCAGGGGCGTGCCCAGCTCGCTCTCCAGCTGCTTGACGGCCCGGCTCAGGGGCGGCTGGGTCATGTGCAGACGGATCGCGGCGCGCCCGAAGTGGCGTTCCTCGGCGACGGCCACGAAGTAGCGCAGCGAGCGAAGGTCCATCACCGGCCACGATACCCGCACGGTATCGGGCGTGCGGAACGGGTCTTGGACCGCCCGGGCGCACCGCGCTGGACTGGACGGACCTGAAAGGAGTCCGTGTCATGACCGAATACACGCTGCCCGATCCCGTGGTGCAGACCGAAGGCGCGCGGGAGCTCGCCCGCGATCTGGTGGTGATCCCGAACCGTGGCGTACAGCTGGTGCCCAACATCGGCGTCATCGGCGGTACGCACTCCGTGCTGGTCGTCGAGACCGGGATGGGCCCGGGCAACGCCGGCACCGTGCTGAGATTCGCGGCCGACTACGCGGGCGGCCGCAAGCTGTATCTGACCACGACCCATTTCCATCCCGAGCACGCCTTCGGCGCGCAGACGTTCACCGGGGCGGCGACATTCCTGGTCAACAAGGCGCAGGCCGAGGATCTGGCCACCAAGGGCCCCGGCTACCTCGGCATGTTCCGGGGGCTGGGCGAACCGGTGGCCCGGCAGCTGGAGGGTGTCGAACTGGCCGTCCCGGACCTCGTCTACGACACCTCGTACGACCTCGACCTCGGCGGCCGGGTGGTCCGGCTGCGCGCCACGGGCCGGGCGCACAGCAAGGGCGACCAGGTGGTCACGGTCCCCGACGCGGAGGTGATGTTCACCGGCGACCTGGCGGAGACCGGGCAGTTCGCGATCTTCCCCTGGTTCCCGCCGCACGACACCGATGTGTCCGGCATCCGCTGGATCGAGGTGATACGACGCCTGGCCGCCGCCGGCCCGCGGGTGGTGGTTCCCGGCCACGGTGACATCGGCGGCCCGCGGCTGCTGGCGGATGTCCGCGGCTACCTCGAACTGCTGCGGGACGAGACCTGGGTACGCCGGGACTCGGCCATGAGCGAGGAGACGATCGTCGAGGAGGTCAGGGCGCTGATGATCGAGCGGCACCCGGAGTGGGCCGGTCGGGAGTGGATCGACAAGGGCGTCGGCTGCCTGTGCTCCGAACACGCCGCCGTCTGACGGCGTGTTCGGGGCGGTCTCGAAGCGGTCTCGGGAACGGCCGGTTTTTAAGTCATGCGCTTGACTTGAATGTTGGCGTTCCGGTTGGCTGGACGTACCGAGCCACCAAGCCCCTTGACGCAGGAGGCCGTTGTGAGTGATGTGCGCGGCGAACGGACCCTGAACTACCCCATCCCCGCCCCCGCGGCCCTGGAGCCGCCCCCGGAGTGGACCGAGCTGCGGGAGCGGTGCCCGGTCGCGCCGGTGACCCTGCCAAGCGGGGACGGGGCCTCGCTGGTCACACGGTACGAGGACGTCAGAAGCGTGCTGGCCGACCCGAGGTTCACCCGGGAGCTGAACGCGCCCGGCGCGGCCCGGATCATCGACACCGAGTCGGGCGGGCTGTTCAACAGCCCGGTGGCGAACATCCTCGCCGCCGAGGGCCACCAGCGGTGGCGGCGGATGGTCGGCAAGTGGTTCACGGCCAGGCGCATGGCCGCGCTGCGGCCCGCGATCGAGACGATGGCCGACCGGCTCATCGACGAGATGCTGGCCCACGGCCAACCCGCGGACCTCGTCACACACCTGGCCTTCCCGCTGCCGGTGTGGGTGATCTGCGACATGCTCGGCGTCCCGGAGGGCGAGCGCGACTCGTTCGCCCACTGGTCCGATGTCACCCTCAGTCTCACCGAGTACACCGAGGCCGAGATCGACGCCGCCCAGGCGGCGTTCACCGCGTATCTCACCCAGCTCGTCGACGGCAAGCGCACACACCCCGGTGACGACCTGCTCAGCGAGCTGATCGCCGCCACCGACGCCGAGGGCACACCGATGTCCGACGCCGCCCTCGTGGCCACCGCCCAGGCGCTGCTGGTCGCCGGACACGAGACCACCGCGGGCATGATCGCGAAGATGGTGGCCATGCTGCTGGCCGACCGGCGCCACTGGGAGCGGCTGCTCGCCGACCGGTCGCTGGTCCGCACGGCCGTGGAAGAGGTGCTCCGCTACGACCCCAACGGCGGCTTCGGGATCCCCCGATACCTCCACGAGGACGCCGAGATCGCCGGCGGAGTGGTCCCCTCCGGCACCACCGTGATCTGTAGCATGGCCGCGGCCAACCGCGACGAGAGCGCGTTCGCGGGCGCCGGTGAGCTCGACCCCGGCCGCAGCCCCAACCCCCACCTCGCCTTCGGCGCCGGCGCCCACTCCTGCCTTGGGCAGCCCCTGGCCCGCACCGAACTCCAGGCCGTGCTCGACGTACTGCTGCGCCGCCTGCCCACCCTCGACCTGGCGTCCGGCGCGGATGAGCTGCGCCGGGTCGAGGGGCTGGTCGTCGGCCGGCTGCGCGAGGTCCCGGTGCGGTGGTGACGCGACCGGCCGCCCTCCGATCCCCCCACCACCGCCACCGCCAGGTCGAGGAGACACGGCAATGAAGATCACTGTTGACGATGTGAAGTGCTGCGGCGCGGGCCAGTGTGTGCTGCTCGCGCCGGAGGTGTTCGACCAGCGCGACGAGGACGGCATCGTCGTCCTCCTCGACGCGGAGCCCCCGGCCGAACTGCACACCGCCGTAAAGGAAGCGGCCAGTGTGTGCCCCGCCGCCGCGATCTCGCTCAGCGGGACCGAGTGAGCACGATGACTTCTCAGGACGGAGAGACATGTCCACCCCGGTGAACACGGCCCAAGACGCCTCGGCCGACCTCCCCGAGTTCCCCATGGCCAGGCCGCCCCGCTGCCCCCTCGACCCTCCGGAGGGGCTGCGCGCCCTCCAGGACGACGGCCCGCTGACAAGGGTGCGGCTGTGGAACGGCAGCACACCGTGGCTGGTGACGCGCCACGCCGAACAGAAGGCGCTGTCCACCGACCCCCGGCTCAGCGCCGACCCGAGCAGCCCCGGCTTCCCGCACGCCACCGAGAGCAAGGGCGGCAAGCTCAGCTTCGTCACGATGGACGACCCCGAACACGCCCGGCTGCGCCGGATGGTCAGCGGCGCCTTCACCGTCAAGCGGATCGAGGCGATGCGCCCCCTCGTCCAGGACATGGTGGACGGCTTCATCGACGATCTGCTGGCCGGCCCCAACCCCGTCGATCTGGTCGAGGCCTTCGCGCTGCCGGTGCCCTCCCTGGTGATCTGCAAGCTGCTGGACGTGCCGTACGAGGACCACGCGTTCTTCCAGTCCAACAGCAAGACTCTGATCAGCCGGGCGGCCACCCCCGATGAGCGCCTGGAGGCCCACCAGAGGCTCTTCCGGTATCTGGACGACCTGGTGGGCAGGAAGATGGACACCGCGGGGGACGACCTGCTGTCCGCCGTGGCCGCGCGCGTCAAGGCGGGCGAGCTGTCCCGCGAGGACGCCGCCCTGATGGGCGTGCTCCTGCTGCTCGGTGGCCACGAGACCACCGCCAACATGATCGGCCTCGGCACCTTCACTCTGCTCCAGCACCCCGAACAGCTCGCCCGCCTCCGCGAGACCGACGACCCCAAGCTGATCGCCTCCTCGGTCGAGGAACTGCTGCGCTACCTCACCATCGCGCACAACGGGCGCCGGCGCGTGGCGCTGGCCGACATCGAGATCGGCGGCCAGGTCATCCGGGCCGGCGAGGGCGTGATCATCGCCAGCGATCTCGGCAACCGCGACGCCACCGTCTTCCCGGACCCCGACCGGCTGGACATCGCCCGCGACGCCCGGCGCCATGTGGCCTTCG
The DNA here is from genome assembly GCF_040302705.1 of Streptomyces sp. NPDC097640. Classification (NCBI taxonomy): domain Bacteria; kingdom Bacillati; phylum Actinomycetota; class Actinomycetes; order Kitasatosporales; family Streptomycetaceae; genus Streptomyces; species Streptomyces sp. NPDC097640. The sequence continues at coordinate 9,133 of NZ_JBEOSB010000046.1, read as the reverse complement.
GCACCGGAGTCCACCACTGCCTGGGCCAGCCACTCGCCCGCCTCGAACTCCAGGTCGTCTACGGCACGCTCTACCGGCGCATCCCCACCCTGCGGCTCGCGACGGACGTGGACCGCATCCCCTTCAAACACGACGGCTTCATCTACGGCGTCCACGAACTGCCCGTCACCTGGTAATCGCCGGGACTAGGGCGCCGGGGCCGGCGCGGCGAGCGCCTGGTGCCGGTAGTCCTTGGGCGGCAGCCCGTACGCGGCGCGGAAGGCGCGGCTGAACACGGCGGCATGGGTGAATCCCCGGCGCGCGGCGATGCGATGGATGGGGGTGGTGTGCAGCAGGGGATCGGTGAGGTCGCGGCGGGCGGCCTCCAGGCGTTGCCGGCGGATCCAGGAGGAGACGGTCGTGCCGCCATGTTCCTGGAAGAGCCGGTGCAGGTGGCTGACGGAGATGTGGTGTCCGGCCGCGATGGTGACCGGGCTCAGGCCCGGGTCGTGCAGATGCTGTTGGATGAAGGCGCCGATGCGCAGCGTCAGGGATCGGCGGGCGCTCTCCGGTTCGGGGGCCGCCTCGGACTCCAGCAGTTGCGCGAAGAACGCCGACAACAGATCCACCAGTACGTTCCCCAGCCGGGGAGCATCGGACGGCCGGAGTTCCTCGGCATGCCCGACGACCTGGGTGAGAAACCCCGTCAGCAGTGGCCCGACGCCCCTGTCGCCCGCGATCCGCCGCCCCGGAAACCCGTCGATCCCGCCCACGGGCAGCCGTGGCAGGGCGCCGGGGAAGGCGACGGACACCGCCTCGCACCGGCCCCGCCCGTCGACCGCCTCGAAGGCGGCCGACTGCGGTGGCGACACGCCGTGGACATACAGATCACCCGCCACCGACACGCTCGCAGAGCCGTCCCACGCCGCCCGCAGCCGCGTCCCGCGCAGGGGCACCAGCAGCTGGTGCATGTCGGGGCGCGGCAGGCCCTCCCTCCCGGGGAGCCGCCACGTCCGGTGGGGCGGCAGCTCCACCGTCCTCACCAGCAGGGCACCGAGCCTGAGTGCACGCTCGTACGAGGCGAAGTCCGTGGTGTGCCGACTCCGGAATACGGGCTTGAACACCGTGTCCCCCGTTCTTGTCGCGGTCCACGTGAGCGTCACCCGCGGCGGCGCCCCGGAGGGAGGACGCCCGTGGACCCCTTGTTGTCGCCGTCTTCCCGTGCTACGGCGCCTTGACCGACACTGAGAAGGTGGACCGACAGGCAGAACTGAAGGCATTCCTCCGTTCTCGTCGCGCGCGGATACGCCCCTCGGACGTCGGCCTGCCGACCTACGGGGACCGGCGCCGGGTGCCCGGGCTGCGACGCGAGGAGCTGGCGCGGCTCGCCGGCGTCGGGGTCGACTACTACGTACGGCTGGAGCAGGGGCGCAACGAGAAGATCTCCGGCGAACTGCTGGACGCCATCGCCCGCGCGCTGCGCCTGGACGAGGTGGAACGCGCCCATCTGCACAACCTCGCCCGTCCCGCCCGGCGCAACGGACACCGCTGCGAGGAGCGGGCCGCGCCCGGTCTCCAGCGGCTGCTGGACTCCATGACACAGGCCCCGGCGTACGTCGTCGGCCGCAGGACACGCGTGCTGGCGTGGAACCGGCTGGCCGCCTCGGTGTTCGGCGACTTCGGCGCGGTGCCGGTACGGGACCGCAGCATGGCCCGGCTGGTGTTCCTGGACCCGGCCTCCCGCGGGTTGTACCGCGACTGGGAGGCGAAGGCCCGCGACGTCATCGCGCGGCTGCGGCTGGAGATCGGTCTGCATCCCGATGACACGGAACTGACCGGGCTCGTGACCGAACTGTCGGACGAGAGCCCCGACTTCCGCCGGTTATGGGAGGACCAGGACGTGGTGGACAAGACCCACGGCGGCTACCGCCTGTACCACGAGAGCATCGGCCCCTTCTCCATGGACTTCCGCGCGTTACGCCTGCCCGAGGAGCCGGACCAGCTGCTCGTGGCGTACATCGTCGAGCCCGGCTCGGCCCTGGAGGCCGCCATGCGGCGCCTGGACGGGGCCGCGGGCGGGTAGGCCCGGAGCCGGCTGCCCTGGGGCCGCGAACCGGCGGGGCCATTGCCGTTGTGGGGTCCCGCGCCATATCGGGGTGGCGGCCCCGCTTCTACGTTCTGTTGGCATGACCGAGACAAGAGTCGCCGTGGCCCTGACGGCCGCAACGCCACTGAGGCTACTGACCCTTCTGGCCGCCCTCGCCGCAGTCCTGCTGCCCGCCCCCGCCGCGCAGGCGGCCACCGCCCGGCCCGTCCAGGCCGCCGTCCAGGAGGTCACCGGCTTCGGGTCCAACCCGGGCGCGCTGAGGATGTACCGCTATGTGCCGGACGGGCTGCCCGCCGGGCGCCCCGTGGTCGTCGCGCTGCACGGCTGCACGCAGACCGCGCCCGGCTACGGAACGCAGAGCGGCTGGACCGAACTGGCCGACCGCTGGGGCTTCTCCGTCGTGCTGCCCGGACAGACCACCGCCAACAACATCAGCTCCTGCTTCAACTGGTTCCAGACCGGGGACATCACCCGCGGCCAGGGAGAAGCCGAGTCGATCAGGCAGATGGTCGACCGGCAGCTCGCCGACACCGGCGCCGACCGCGCGCGGGTGTACGTCACCGGGCTGTCCGCCGGGGGCGGAATGACCTCGGCGATGATGGCCGGCTACCCGGACCGGTTCGCCGCGGGCGGGGTCGTCGCCGGGCTGCCGTACGGCTGCGCGCAGGCCGCCGGATCGCCGTACCTCTGCATGTACGTGGGCGCGAGCCAGACCGCCGGGCAGTGGGGCGACCGGGTGCGCGCGGCGGCGCCCGCCGGATACACCGGGCCGTGGCCCCGGCTGACCGTGTTCCAGGGCACCGCCGACTACACCGTGAAGCCCGTCAACATGACCGACCTGGTGGCGCAGTGGACGAACGTCCAGGGCGCCGACCGGACCCCCGACGCCGAGGACACGGTCGGCGGCTATCCGCACCAGGTGTACACCGATGCCTCCGGGGCAACGGTGGCCGAGACGTACAGCATCACCGGCATGGGCCACGGCCAGCCGGTCGACCCCGGCACCGGCGCCGCCCAGTGCGGCACGGCCGCCGCGTACGTCCTGGACGTCGACCTCTGCGCCGCCTACCGGATGGGACGAGCCTGGGGACTCGGCTGAACCGCGGGCGCGCCCGGCGGCGGCGTCCCGTGCGCGCGCCCTGTCGCGACGCGCCGCCGTAGGGGATGCTCCGGTGGCATGAGCAGAGCCGCGGATCACCTGAACCGCCGTACGAGAGGCTGGATCTGGCCCCTCGTCATCGGCCTCGTCGCCACCCTCACCTGGAGCTCACCGGCCGGCGCGGACACCTCCCGCGCCGACCCGGGAGCCGACCTCGGGACCGCCCTCGACACCATCCTCGCCGACCCCCTGCTGAAGGGCGGCGCGGCGGGGGTGGTGGTCGCCGACGCCGACTCCGGCGCCACCGTCTACCGGCACCGGCCGGACGACCGGCTGATGCCCGCCTCCAACACCAAGCTCCTCACCTCGGCCGCCGCCATGGGGCTGCTCGGCCCCGACTACACGTACCGGACCGAGGTGCTGACGGACGGCAGCCGCCGGGGGAAGGTACTGAAGGGCGACCTGTACCTGCGCGGCACCGGCGACCCGACGATGCTCGCCGCGGACTACCAGCAACTCGCCGCGCGGCTCGCCGAGTCGGGCATCAAGCGGGTCACCGGGCGGCTGATCGCCGACGACACCCGGTTCGACACCCAGCGTGTCGGCCGCTCCTGGGCCGCCGACGACGAGTCCTCCTACTACGCGGCCCAGATCTCCCCGCTGAACCTCGCCCCCGACACCGACTACGACGCGGGCAGCGTCATCGTCGAGACCACCCCCGGCGCGACGCCGGGAGACCGCCCGAAGGTCGCGCTCAACCCGAAGACCGGTTACCTCCGGATCGACAACCGCGCCACTACCGCCGCCACCGGAAGTGGTTCCACCCTCTCCGTGGAACGGCAGCACGGCTCCAACACCATCACCGTCAGCGGCGCCATCCGCGCGGGAAGCGGCCCGGCCAAGGAGTGGGTCAGCGTCTGGGAGCCCACCGGCTACGCCGCCTCGGTGTTCGCCGACGCGCTCGCCGACCACGGCGTCAAGGTCGCCGGGGCCACCCGCCTCGGCCGGGCCACCCCGGCCGACGCGCGGCAGCTCGCCTCACACCAGTCGATGCCGCTCAAGCGACTGCTGATCCCGTTCATGAAGCTGTCCAACAACATCCACGCCGAGGTGCTCACCAAGACCATCGGCTACGAGACGGCGGGCCGCGGCACCTGGAGCGCGGGCCTCGCCGCCATCTCCGACTGGTTGAAGAAGCAGGGCGTGGATGTCGGCGCGGTGCGCCAGGTCGACGGCTCCGGGCTGTCCCGGATGGACAACGTCGCGGCCGGCCGCCTCGTCGAACTGCTGCTGTCGGTCCGCGACGAGCCCTGGTACGCCGACTGGTACGCCTCGCTGCCCGTGGCCTGCGCCCCGGACCGGTTCGTGGGCGGCACCCTGCGCTCGCGGATGTGCGGCACCCCGGCGGCGGGCAACGCGCGCGGCAAGACCGGCTCGTTGACCGGCGCCTCCGCGCTCTCCGGATACGTCACCGACGCGGACGGCCGGGAGCTGGCCTACAGCGTGGTCCTCAACAACTACCTCGCGTCGTCCGTGAAGAGCGTGGAGGACGCGATCGTGGTGACGCTCGCCAAGTCCGGGGCGGATCGGGCCACCACCGCCGTCCGGCCACCCGCTGTGACAGAGCGAGGCGGGGCCGCCGACCTGGAGTGCTCCTGGACCAAGCCCCGGCGCTGCTGAACCGCGCCGGGAGCCGGGGCGGGAGGATTGGGCGCCGGGGCGGGCCGTTGTCCGCCCCGGCGCGTCACGCCCGCGGTAGGGCGGTCCTCCGTGCCATGACCGCCTCGATGAACTCCTCCGGCGGGAGGTAGGAGTGCGCGGTGATGTAGTGGTGGACGAGATTGGGCGCGACCAGCCACCCGCCGTCGCGGCCCACCACCCGGACCTCGGCGCTGCCGAGGGAAACGCGGTCCTGGCCTACGTGGATGGCCGCCGGATATGGGATCTCTCCACCTGGGTGCGGGAGGCGACAGCGGTGCCATCCGCGCATCACCATGTGGCGGTCGTCGCGGCACAGCAGCGCGAGGGTTCGCACGAATTCCTCCGGAACCGCGCCCCGGGGGAATTCCTCGTCCGGCTCCAGCCACCCGATATTGACCGCCGGGGTTCCGTCGGGGACCGATCCTGTTGTGTAGGCGTAGGGGGAAAAGTCCGCGTAGTGGGTCATCGCAGTGCACTCCTGGAGCTCAGAGGACCGAGCGACAAGCGGCCCAGTGTACCCGGCCCATGTGGGGCTTCAGCAGCTCACTGAGACGGGTCTCCTCGGCGACCACTATGGCACTGCCGGAGGGAGAAATGCTGTCCGGCGGGAAAAGCGAATAGTCCTCGATGTACTGGCCCGGCTTGAAGGTGGTCGTTGGCTTGGGATTTGCTGCTTCAATGTCGTACGCCTTGGGGCCTGTGACATATCCACCGTGCTCGGTGTATACGGCGACCTCTGTACCTTCGGGGACCTTCACCATGCTGGTGTCGCCCTCTCGGATGCCGCCATGACCGGCGAACACTGTTTCGTTGTCGGGGCGGCCGAAGACATTGAAGTCCTGTGGGATATCACCCACGTCGTCAGCTGAACTCACGTCATTCCACCCGGAACTGGAGTTGTACGGCGAGAGCCCCAGCGGGTCGATGAAGAGATGAGGGTTGGGGACGTAGGCGGCGGGGTTGGGGGCGGGGGTGAGGCCGTGGGGGTCGGGGGTGGTGTAGCGGGCGGTGGTGGGGTCGTAGTAGCGATGGTGGTTGTAGTGGAGGCCGCTTTCGGGGTCGTAGTACTGCCCGGGGAAGCGCAGCGGCGTGTACGTGGTGCTGCCGCGGCCCCACGTGGTGGTGCCCCAGAGGGTGGTACGGGTGCGCCAGGCGATGTCACCGGTCTCGTCGATGAGTTCGGTGGGGGTGCCCACGAGGTCGGTGACGATGGCGAAGAAGCGGCGGTCGATCTCGCGCTGGCTGGTGGCCTCGGCGATGCGCTCGGTCTGTGCCACCGGCCGTACACCGTCGTGGTGCCAGGTCAGGGTCACCGGATCAGGGAGGTCAGGTGCGATGGTGGTCTGCTCGACGAGGGTGCGGCCACTCCAGGTGAAGTCCACTCGTTCCACGACGGTTTCGCCGTCGTCGGCGAGGCGTTGTTTGGCGGTGCGGCGGCCGAGGGGGTCGTAGAGGTAGCGCCAGATCGTGCCGTCGGGGGTGGTGATGGTGGTGAGGTGGTTCTCCGCGTCCCAGGTGTAGTGCCAGGTGTCGCGTTTCTTCGACAGGCGGGTCTTCTGGCGGAGGGTGAGGCGGCCGGCGGTGTCGTGTTCGTAGCGGACGCGTCCGGCGCGGGTGATGCGGGTGCCGGTGTACGAGCGAGGGCCGGTGGTGTCGGCCCCGGGGTGCTTGTCCGGCCAGGTGGCGTGGGTCTGGTTGCCCGCCTCGTCGTAGGCGTAGGTCTCCGTCCAGCCTTCGGCGCGGACGGTGGTGACCCGGCCGGCGTCGTCGAGGTCGAAGGTGCGGGGGCCGCGGAGTTGGTCGTCGATGGCGGTGAGGTGGCCGTCGGGGCGGTAGGTGTAGGCGCGGTGCTGGAGGGTTGAGCCCTCTGGGTCGGTCAGGGTCTGTTCGGCCAGCCGTCCGGCCGGGTCCCAGATCTGCGCGAGGGTGGCGGTGGGCCCAAGTTGGCGGGTGGTTTCCCGGCCTAGCGCGTCATACGTGAAGTCCAGGGTGTGGCCGCAGGTGGTTAGCTCGGTGCGGCGGCCCGCCGCGTCGTAGGCGAACGTGGATTTCGCGCCGGAGGGGGTGGTGCGGCGCACGGGGCGGCCCAGGGCGTCGTAGGCATGGGTCGTCACCCGGTCGTCGACCACCTCGGCCGTCACCCGGCCCATCCGGTCCCGGCGGTAGGTCAGCGCCGCGTCCGGGCCTACGGCCTCCGTCAGCCGCCCGGCGGGGTCGTAGGTGAAGGTGGTGACCTGGCCGTCGGCGTCCTTGCGTACGATCCGGCCGCGGGCGTCGCGGCCGAAGGAGACGGTCTGGCCCAGCGGGTTGGTGCGGGAGATGAGTTGACCGGCCGGGTCGTACTCGTAGGTGAGGGTGCGGCCGTCGAAGTCCGTCTCGCTGAGCGGGTGGCCGACCGGGTCGTAGGTGTAGGTCCAGGTCAGGCCCTGGGGGTTGGTGACCTGGGTGAGGCGCAGCTGGGTGTCGTGTGTGAACTCGTGGCGGACGCCGTCGGGGGTGGTCTGGGCGGCCAGCAGGTCGAAGTGGGTGTACTCGTAACGGGTCAGGCCGCCGCCCGCGTCCATGTGGGTGGTGAGGTTGCCTTCGCCGTCGTAGGTCCAGGTCTGCTGGGTGCCGTCGGGGGCGGTGCGGCGGGACAGTTTGCCCTCGGTGGTCCATTCCAGGCGGGTGGGTGCGCCGAGGGGGTCGGTGATGGTGGTGGGGCGGCCGAAGGCGTCGCGGTGGTAGGTGGTGGCCGCGCCCAGGGGGTCGGTGATCTCGACGGGGAGTCCGGCCGGGTCGCAGCGGATGTGGGTGGTGTCGCCGAGTGCGTTGGTGACCGTCGCCAGGTGGCCGTGGTCGTCGTAGGTGTACTGGGTGGCGTTGCCCAACGGGTCGGTAGCGGCGGTGGGGTTGCCCCGGTCGTCATACGCGTACCGCCAGGTGGTCCCGTCGGCTTCGGTGGATTCCACCGGAAGGCCGAGGCCGTTGTACGAGGCGGTCCGTTCGGAATCGTCGGGGGCGGTGACCGAGACCGGCCGGTTGGCCGCGTCGTAGCGGTAGCTGGTGGTCCGGCCGAGGGCGTCGGTGTGGGTCAGGATGCGGCCGTGGCGGTCGCGATGGGTGCGGGTGGTGTGGCCGAGGGGGTCGGTCACGGCGATGACCTGGCAGCGGTCGTTCACCAGATAACGAGTCGCGTGGCCCTCTGCGGTGGTGACCGTGGTGACCCGATGACCGGTCCGTTCATCCGTGGGCCCGTAGTCGATGCGCAGCGCTATGTGGCCCTCGGTGCCGCCCTCGGCGATGCAGCGGTCCCGGTTGTCGTAGAGGTAGTCGTAGCGGCGGTCGTTGGTGTCGATCCACGCGATGATCCGGCGCTCGGCGTCGTACTCGAACCGCAGCGGCAGCCCGGAGGAGTTGGTGACTTCGGTGAGGTTGCCGTCGGTGTAGGCGTAGCGGATGAGCTGCTGGTCGGCGCCTGCGAGGTGGAGGGCGGTGATGCGGCCGTCTTCGGTGGTGATGTTGAGGTGGTAGCCGCCGCTGTGGACGATGCTGGTCGGGGCGCCGTCGGTGTCGTATTCGAAGGTCAGGCGGTGGCCGTTGCGGTCGCTGATCTCTGCGAGCGGGGCCTCGCCGTCGCCTCCGCCTTGCGGGCCGGTGAAGTAGCGGGTGTGGCCGGTGTCCGGGTCGGTGAGTGTGTAGTCGCCTTCTGCCGTGCGCTCAAGCGGCCACCTGGGGCCTAGTTCGGGCAGGGTCGGCAGGCCGGGGGCGGGGTGAGGGTACGACAGCAGCAGTCCGTCTTCGGAGACGAAGACCACGCCCCGTGCGCCGATCTCCAGTCGTTGGTCGGCGGTGCTCGACCATGACGGGCCGAACCACCGGCCCGCCCGGTACCCCGACTCCACCCGGCGTACGAACACCAGCGGCAGCGCCCCCGGCAGCAGCACATCCCGCTGCGGCAGATACATCCGCCCCGACGCCAGGTCCACCGGGTCGGTCCCCCCGGCGGTCTTCGCAACGTCGGGCGTGGCGTGCGGTGCCGGGCCGTCCTTGGCCAGCGTCTGCAACCCCGACCGCTCGGTCCTCGCGACGGTGGCGGGCAGCCGCTCCGCAGCGGTGACGGCAGCCTTCGCCCCGCCCAGGCCCTTCGTGCCGATCAACTCCGGCACCAAACGGCCAAGACCCTCCGACGGGTCCTTCTGGAACGCATCCCACATGCCCTTGAGAGCCGTGCCCGGGTCATTGGCCATCCGCAGCAGACCAGCGGC
>NZ_JBEOSB010000045.1:0-70142 GCF_040302705.1 Streptomyces sp. NPDC097640 | reverse complement strand
ACTCCCCCCCACTCGTGGGGGGGACGCCTCCCCTGGGGGGGGGGCTGTCGTGGGGGCCGCGGCTTTCCAATTTTTTGGGGGGGGGGTGGTGGTTTCACGTGAAACCACCACCCCCCGTCCGAGTCATCCCGCCGTGCGCCGTGTGGAGCAAACGACGGAGTCTGGGAGGATGGCCACGACAGTGACGTCGCCCCCGCGGTTTTCCTAGGTCAGGGCCAAGAACCGACACCCCGCACATCACAAGGAGCGGACAGATGCCCATCGCATCCCCCGAGATCTACAACGAGATGCTCGACCGGGCGAAGGCAGGCAAGTTCGCCTACCCGGCGATCAACGTGACCTCGACGCAGACTCTGCACGCCGCGCTGCGTGGCTTCGCCGAGGCGGAGAGCGACGGCATCGTCCAGATCTCCACCGGTGGTGCGGAGTTCCTGGGTGGTCAGTACAGCAAGGACATGGTGTCCGGTGCGGTCGCCCTCGCCGAGTTCGCGCACATCGTCGCCGAGAAGTACCCGGTCAACATCGCCCTGCACACCGATCACTGCCCCAAGGACAAGCTCGACGGGTATGTGCGCCCGCTGATCGCGATCTCGCAGGAGCGCGTCGCGGCCGGCCGGAACCCGCTCTTCCAGTCCCACATGTGGGACGGCTCCGCGGAGAAGCTCGACGAGAACCTCCGGATCGCGCAGGAGCTGCTCGCCGAGGCCGTCAAGGCCAAGATCATCCTCGAGGTCGAGATCACCCCGACCGGTGGTGAGGAGGACGGCGTCTCGCACGAGATCAACGACGAGCTGTACACCACCGTCGCGGACGTCGAGCGGACCGCGGAGGCGCTCGGCCTGGGCGACAAGGGCCGCTACCTGCTGGCCGCGTCCTTCGGCAACGTCCACGGCGTCTACAAGCCGGGCAATGTCGTGCTGCGCCCGGAGCTGCTGCGTGATCTTCAGGACGGCATCGCCGCGAAGCACGGCAAGGCCGACCCGTTCGACTTCGTCTTCCACGGTGGCTCGGGCTCCACGGAGGACGAGATCCGCACCGCGCTGGAGAACGGCGTGGTGAAGATGAACCTCGACACGGACACGCAGTACGCCTTCACGCGGCCGATCGCGGACCACATGTTCCGCAACTACGACGGTGTGCTGAAGGTCGACGGCGAGGTCGGCGACAAGAAGACGTACGACCCGCGGAGCTGGGGCAAACTGGCGGAGAAGGGCATGTCCGAGCGCGTCACCAAGGCGTGTGCGGATCTGCGCTCCACGGGCACGAAGCTGAAGTAACGCGGCGACGCGGTTTCTTCCGGGCCCGGCGCCCCCCACGGTGGGGGTGCCGGGCCCGCGGCTTTCTCCCCGCCCCGCCCCTTCCCGAACCGGGGCTTCGGCCCCCGGAAATTCGGGCCTCGGGTTGGCGGGGAGGGGTGGGGGCGAGGAGGATCCTGGTATGGGTGATACCGGGCCGGGTGTCGGGCCGCGCCGCGAGCACAGGCCCTCGGGTTCGGCGCCGTCCGGGGCGGGCGGAGCAGGGGCGGACCGTGCCGGGACGATGCGGCTTTCCTCCGCGGCCGGGCGCTGGGTCGTGTTCACCACCGTGCTGGGCTCGGCGATGGCGCTGCTCGACAGCACCGTCGTCAATGTCGCGCTGCCGCACATCGGCCTCGACCTGAACGCCGATCTCCCCGTTCTCCAGTGGACCATCAACGCCTACATGCTCACCCTCGCCGGGCTGATCCTGCTGGGCGGGGCGCTGGGGGACCGGTTCGGGCGGCGGAAGGTCTTCGTCATCGGGGTGGTGTGGTTCTCGGCCGCCTCCCTCCTGTGCGGGCTGGCGCCGAACGCCGGGGTGCTCATCGCCTCCCGGGCGCTCCAGGGCATCGGCGGGGCGCTGCTCACGCCGGGGTCCCTGGCGCTGATCCAGGCGACCTTCCACCCGGACGACCGGGCGCGGGCGGTCGGCCTGTGGTCCGGGTTCGGCGGGGTCGGGGCGGCGATCGGGCCGTTCGTGGGCGGCTGGCTGGTGGACGGGCCGGGCTGGCGCTGGGTGTTCTTTCTGAACGTGCCGCTGGCGGTGGTGTGCGCGCCGGTCGCCCTGCGGCATGTCCCCGAGTCCCGCAATCCGCGCGCGCACGGGCGGTTCGATGTGCTGGGCGCCGCGCTGGGCGCGCTGGCGCTCGGCGGGGTGACCTACGCGCTGATCGCCGCGCCCGTCGCCGGGGTCTCGCCCGCCGTGGTCGTGCCGGCCCTCCTGGGCGTGCTGCTGGGCGTGGCCTTCGTGTACGTGGAGCGGCGGCGCGCCTCGGACGCGATGCTGCCGCTGGACATCTTCTCGTCCCACCAGTTCACCGCCGTCAACGCGGTGACGCTGTGCGTGTACGCGGCGTTCAGCGGGTTCTTCTTCCTGTCCGTGCTTCAGCTCCAGGTCGTGGTGGGCTACTCCGCGCTCGCCGCGGGCACCGCGCTGCTGCCGACCACCGTGCTGATGCTGCTGCTGTCGGCGCGCGCCGGCGAGCTGGGGCGGCGTATCGGGCCGCGGATCCCGCTGACCGTCGGGCCGCTGCTGTGCGCGGTGGGGATGCTGCTGATGACGCGGGCCGGGCCGGGGGCGGTCTACTGGCGGGATGTGCTGCCCGCGCTGCTGGTGCTCGGCCTGGGCATGGTGGCGCTGGTCGCCCCGCTCACCGCGACCGTGCTGGCCTCGGTGGAGGTGGAGCGCGCGGGCCTGGCCAGCGGCATCAACAACGCGGCCGCCCGCGCGGCGGGCCTGATCTCGGTGGCGGCGCTGCCGCTGCTGGCCGGGATGGGGCCGGAGGCGTACCGGTCGGCGCACCAGTTCCAGGCGACCTTCGACCGCGCGATGCCGATCTGTGCCGGGGTGCTGGTGCTGGGCGCCGTCGTGGCCTGGTGCACGGTGCGGCCGGATGTGCTGGAGCAGGGGGCCGTCGAGCCCGCGCCCGCCGCCGGGCCTCCGGCCGGGCCTGCGGCCGCTCCCCCGCCCGCTCCGGCCGGCGCTCCCGCGGCGGCAGCGGAGGAGGCCGCCCCGGGGCCTTGCCGTCCCGAGTGCGTCTACCACTGCGGCGTGGGCGCCCCACCGCTGGATCCGGGCGACGCCGCGCAGCGCGCCCGGGGCTGCTGAGGGCCGGACGGCTGTCCGGGACGCCCCCCGCCCGGGCCCGGACCAGGCAGACTGGGGTCCATGGCCATTCATGAGAATCTGCTCGGGGGACCGCCCCCGACCCATCTGCCCGACGACCCCGAGCCGCGTGAGCTGCTCGCCTCCGGCGCCGCTCCGGCCGAGGTCGCGGCGAAGTACCCGGCCTCCTCCCTCGCCTGGGCGCAGCTCGCCGACGAGGCCTTCGAGGCCGGCCGCGTGGTCGAGTCGTACGCGTACGCCCGCACCGGGTACCACCGCGGCCTGGACGCGCTGCGGCGCAGCGGCTGGAAGGGCCATGGGCCCGTGCCCTTCGAGCACGAGCCCAACCGCGGCTTTCTGCGCGCCCTGCACGCGCTGGCCCGCGCCGCCCAGGCCATCGGTGAGCAGGCGGAGTACGAGCGCTGCTCGACGTTCCTGCGGGACAGCTCTCCGACGGCGGCGGACACCCTTTCCTGAGGACTCCTGAGGCCCGGCAGCGCACTTGCGATAAGTGCGCATGGCACGCATGATGCGCTCGGGGCCCGTCAATGGCGGGTCCCGAGGGGACCGGGGCTCCGACGCCGATCAGGAAGGGGCGGACCGCTACCCGGTAGCAGACTCAGGAGACAGCGATGTCGCATCAGCCTGCCCCGTACGAAGCCGAGCCGGACGCCCCGAATCTCGACTTCCAAGGCACGACGCCTTATGAGGACTACGTCCAGGCGTCCGTGCTCACCCACCTCCAGCACCCGCTCTCCGAGGACCCCGGGGAGATGGTGTTCCTGGTCACGACCCAGGTCATGGAGCTGTGGTTCACCGTCATCGTCCACGAGTGGCACACCGCCGCGCAGGCGCTGCGCGAGGACGATCTGTCCACCGCGCTGGCCGCGCTGAAGCGCTCCACGTACGAGCTCGAATCGCTCAACGCGTCGTGGAAGCCGCTCGCGCACCTCACGCCCGGCCAGTTCAACTCCTACCGCTCCGCGCTCGGCGAGGGCTCGGGCTTCCAGTCCGCGATGTACCGGCGGCTGGAGTTCCTGCTCGGCGAGAAGTCCGCGTCCATGCTCGTCCCGCACCGGGGCGCGCCGCGGGTGCACGCGGAGCTGGAGAAGGCCCTGACCGAGCCCAGCCTCTACGACGCGGTGCTGGGCTATCTGGCCCGCCAGGGCCTGGCCGTCCCGGAGTCCGTGCTGGACCGCGACCCGACGCGGCGGTACGAGCCGGACCCCGCGGTCGAGCGGGTGTGGGAGGAGGTCTACTCCGGCCCGGAGGACAGCGCTCCGGCCCGCCTCGGGGAGGCGCTCACGGAGGTCGCCGAGCTGGTGTGGCGCTGGCGCAACGACCACCTCGTCGCGACCCGGCGGGCCATGGGGGCCAAGACCGGCACCGGCGGCTCGGCGGGGGTCGCCTGGCTGGAGAAGCGGGCGACGAAGAACGTCTTCCCCGAGCTGTGGACGGCGCGCAGCCATGTCTGAGCCGAACGCGTCCGCCACCGCCTCCCTGGCCGAGGAGGCGGCGAAGCTGGACGCCGCCGACGAGCTCGGCGCCAAGCGCGCCGACTTCGTCCTCGACGACACGGTCTACCTCGACGGCAACTCGCTCGGCGCCCTGCCGGCCGCCGTCCCCGCCCGGCTGGCCGATGTCGTGGCCCGCGAGTGGGGGCGGCTGCGCATCCGCTCCTGGGGGGAGAGCGGCTGGTGGACCGCGCCGGAGCGGATCGGCGACCGCGTGGGGCGGCTCGTCGGGGCCGCGCCCGGGCAGGTGGTGGTCACCGACTCGACCAGCGTGAATGTCTTCAAGGCGCTCGTCGGCGGCGTACGGATCGCCCAGGGGCGGTCAGCGGGGCGGGATGTGGCCCGTGACGAGATCCTCGTGGACGAGTCCACCTTCCCCACCGACGGCTATATCGCCGAATCCGCCGCCCGGATGACCGGCTGCGCCCTGCGCCCCGTACCGGCGGCCGAGATGGCAGCGGCCGTCGGCCCGCGCACCGCCGTCGCGCTCGTCAACCACGTCGACTACCGCACCGGCCGCCTCCACGACCTGCCCGGCATCACGGCGGCCGGGCACGCCGCGGGCGCCCTCGTCGTCTGGGACCTGTGCCACAGCGCGGGCGCGCTGCCGGTCGGGCTCGACGAGCACGGGGTCGACCTCGCGGTCGGCTGTACGTACAAGTACCTCAACGGCGGGCCCGGCTCGCCCGCCTACCTGTACGTCGCGCGCGAGCACCAGCCCCGCTTCGACTCCCCGCTGCCCGGCTGGAACTCCCACGCCGACCCCTTCGGGATGGCGCCCGCGTACGTCCCGGCCGACGGCGCCCTGCGCGGCCGTGTCGGCACCCCCGACATCCTGTCCATGCTCGCGCTGGAGGCCGCGCTGGACGTCTGGGACGGGGTCTCGACGGCCGCCGTGCGGGCCAAGAGCCTGGCCCTGACGGACTTCTTCCTGCGCTGCGTCGGCGCGTACGTCCCGGCGGGGCGCGTCGAGTCCCTCACCCCCGCCGCGCACGGGGAGCGCGGCAGCCAGGTCGCGCTGCGCTGCGCGGACGCGGGCGAGGTGATGGCCGAGCTCATCCGGCGCGGCGTCGTGGGCGACTTCCGCCACCCCGACGTGCTGCGCTTCGGCTTCACCCCGCTCTACACAGGCTTCGCCGACACCGAGCGCGCGGCGCGCGCGCTGTCCGCGGTGCTGGCGGGGGCGCCGGGGGAGGTGGCCTAGTGCCGCATCAGACGAGGTGCGCCCGGCTCGCCGCCCTGGCGCCCTTCTCCGGCTATCGCCGGGCGGTGCCCGTGTGTTGTGTCGGCCGAAAGCCCGGGAGGCCCGCCCCCGGCCTTCGGCAGGGCGGCGCGCTCCGACGCGCGTGGGCCCGCCGGACCCTCGGGCGCCGTCCCGCTGGACGGGGCCTGGTCGGGTGCCCGCACGGTGCGGCCCCGCACCGGGTCGCCGTTGCCGCCGGGTGCCCGGGCGCGCGTCCGGGCACGGGGGATTTCCCCGATGTCCGGGGACAGGGCGCGGGGCCCCTCGCCCGGCATCCCGGGAGGGGGCCGCGCGGGGCCGCTCGCCCCTTCGCGGCCGAGCCCGGGCGGCCGGGGACGGGCCGGCCGTACGGGCGGGGGAGCCGGCGTTGACCGACCGACCGAACCCGAACCCGAACCCGGCCGCGTCCGCCACGGCGTCCGCCGAGGCCGAGGAGGCGTCCCTCTTCGGCCTCGCGCCCGTGCCTCCCGACCGCGTCGCCGCCTACGGCGATCACCGGGACCAGGTGGTCGACTTCCATCTCCCTCCGTCCGAAGAGGGGGATCCGCCGCCCGCCCCGCTCGTGCTGCTGTTCCACGGCGGCGCCTGGCGCGCCCCGTACGACCGGCGTCACCTCTCGCCGTTCGCCGCGTATCTCGCGCGGCGCGGGTTCGTGGTGGCGTCGGTGGAGTACCGCCGCGGCGGGGGACAAGAGCACCACGCCGGGCGGTGGCCGGAGACGCTGGACGACATCGCGGCCGCCGTGGACACCGTGCCGGGGCTCGCGCGGGGCCTGGCGCTGCCCGTGGACCTGGCGCGGGTCGTGCTCGCCGGGCACTCCGCGGGCGGGCACGCCGCGCTGTGGGCGGCGGCCCGCCATGTCCTGCCGCCGGACTGCCCCTGGCATCTCCCCGCGCCTCCCCCCGTGTGCGGCGTGGTCGCCCTCGCCCCCATCGCGGACTTCGCCACGGCCCGCGAGCTGCGGGTGTGCTCCGACGCCGTCGACCAGTTCCTCGACGGCGAGGCGCACCACCCGGAGCGGCTGCCGCTGGCCGACCCTGCCGCGCTGCTCCCCACCGCCGTCCCCACCACCGTCGTGCAGGGCGCCACCGACATCGACGTCCCGCCGCAGGTCGCCGAGGCGTTCGCGGGGGCCGCGCGCGGCGCGGGGCAGCCGGTCCGGCTGGTGCGCCTCGCCTCGGCCGGGCACTTCCCGCTGATCGACCCCACCGCCCCCGCCGCGCGCATGGTCGCCGACGAGATCGCCCATGCGGCCCGTAAAACGAGAGAGAAGTAGCGTTCGAGTATGAGCAGCAGAGCAGCCCCTGCCCCCGCCCCGGCCTCCTTCGACCCGTGGGAGCCGTCGTTCGTCGCCGATCCCTATCCGGGGTACGCGGCGCTGCGCGCGGGGGGCCGCGCGCACTACTTCGAACCGTCCCGGCAGTGGCTGATCCCGCACTACGAGGACGTCCGGGCCCTGCTGCGCGACCGTCGCCTCGGCCGCACCTATCTGCACCGCTTCAGCCACGAGGAGTTCGGCCGCACCGCCCCGCCGCCCGAGCACGAGCCGTTCCACACCCTCAACGGCCACGGCATGCTGGACCTGGAGCCGCCGGACCACACCCGGCTGCGCCGACTGGTGTCCAAGGCGTTCACGCCGCGCATGGTCGAGCGGCTCGCGCCGACCGTCGCGCGGCTGGCGGACGAGCTGGTCGAGTCGTTCGTCGCCGAGGGCGGCGGCGATCTGGTGGCGGCGGTGGCCGAGCCGCTGCCGGTGGCCGTGATCGCCGAGATGCTGGGCATCCCGCCCGCCGACCGCGCGCCGCTGCGCCCCTGGTCGGCGGACATCTGCGGGATGTTCGAGCTCAACCCGGGCGAGGAGACCGCGCGGCGCGCGGTCCGCGCCTCCGTCGAGTTCTCCGCGTATCTGCGCGAGCTGATCGCCGCCCGCCGCCGGGACCCCGGCGAGGACCTGATCAGCGGGCTGGTCGCGGCGTACGACGAGGGGGACCGGCTCTCCGAGCAGGAGATGATCTCCACCTGTGTGCTGCTGCTGAACGCCGGCCACGAGGCCACGGTCAACTCCACGGGCAACGGCTGGCTGTCCCTCTTCCGCAACCCCGACCAGCTCGCGCTCCTGCGCTCCGACCCCGACGCGCTGCTGCCCACCGCGGTCGACGAACTGCTGCGCTACGACACGCCGTTGCAGCTGTTCGAGCGGTGGGTGCTGGACGACATCGAGGTCGACGGGACGGTCATCCCGCGCGGCAGCGAGGTGGCGATGCTCTTCGGGTCGGCCAACCGCGACCCGGCGCGCTTCACCGACCCCGACCGCCTCGATCTGTCCCGTACGGACAACCCCCACTTCAGCTTCGGCGGCGGCATCCACTACTGCCTGGGCGCGCCGCTGGCCCGCCTCGAACTCGCCGCGTCCTTCGGCGCGTTGCTGCGGATGGCGCCCGGGCTGCGGCTGGTCGAGGAGCCGCGGTGGAACCCCGGGTTCGTGATCCGGGGGCTGCGGGAGCTGCTGGTCGAGGTCTGAGCCCGCGCCGGATGACCGGAACCCCCGCCGTTGTCCACAGGGTGTGGACGACGGCGGGGGTTCCGGCGTGACGGGAGGCGTCAGTTGGTCATGTCGCGGCGGCGCAGCCCCACCAGCCCCGCGACCGTCAGGACGGCCGACAGGAGGAGGAGCCACAGGAAGGGCGCCGCCGACAGGCTCTCGCCCGGGAGCTTGGGCAGATGGCTGAAGGGCGAGAGGTTCAGCACGGGCTGGGGCGCGTCGAGCGCCGGGCCGAGCCAGCCGATGGCGACGACCACCCCGACCACGGCCCAGCCGAGGGACGCGGTGTAGTTGGGCAGCAGGCCGAAGAGGAAGACCACCAGGCTGGTGACCACCCACACCGCCGGGACCTGGGCGAGCGTGGCGCCCAGGACACGCGGCAGCTGGCCGCCCAGGTCGTCGGCCGCGGCTCCGTAGACCAGGCCCATCGCCAGCCCGCCGGCGGCGAGGACGGCGACCGGGCCGAGGTAGGCGATGACGAGGTGGCTCGCGGCCCACCGCAGTCGGCTGACGGCGTTGGCCAGCAGCGGTTCCGCGCGCTGGTCGGTCTCCTCGCTGCGCAGTCGCAGCACCGCACCGACGGTCTGGACCGTGAGGACCACGCCGATGACGGTGACCATGGCGGCGAGGAAGGCGTCGTTCAGGTTCTGCGCCCCGCCCATGCGCTCGATGAGGTCGCGGTTCTTCTGGCTGTCCCCGATGAGGTTGTCGGCGCCGTTGGCGGCGCCGCCGAGCCCGGCGGCGGAGAGGGCGATGCCGATGCCCCAGCCCAGCAGGGTGCCGCGCTGGAGGCGCCAGGCCAGGCCGTACGCGCCCTGGAGGGAGCGGCCGGCGGAGGCGGGGCCGGGGCGGGACGCGAAGAAGCCGGCGCCGATGTCGCGGCGGCCCGCGAGGGAGTAGGCGACGGCGCACGAGACGGCCGTGAAGGCGGCCAGCAGCAGCAGCGCCCACCACCGCTCGTTCGCGAACGGCCGGGTGTACTCCGCCCAGCCGATCGGCGAGAGCCACACCAGCACATGGCCGGAGCCCTTCGACCCGTCCTCGGCCGCGTCGCCCAGCAGGCGCAGCATGTACGCGATGCCGACGGCAGCGGCGGCCAGGCCCCTGGCCAGCCGCGCGTTCTCGGTGACCTGGGCGGCGATGGCGGCCAGCCCGCCGAAGGCCAGGCCGGTGAGGCCGACGGACAGGCCGTAGGCGAGCGCGCCACCGCTGCCCTCGCCCGCGAGCGTGGCCGTGATCAGCAGGGTGATGGCGGCGTTGGCGATGCCCATGGTGAGCAGGGCGGAGGTGAGGCCGGCTCGGCGGCCGACCATGCCGGCCGACAGGGCTTCCTGGCGGCCCGACTCCTCCTCCTCGCGGGTGTGCCGGATCACCAGGAGCACACTCATGATTCCGGCGAAGGCGGCGAGGAAGACGCCCACGCGCCAGGCGGCGAGCGCGCCGTACGAGTCGCCGAACGCGACGCCGAGCATCGACCGCATCGAGCCGTTGTTGTTCATGTCGTGCACGACGTTGGCCCGGTCGGCGGCCGTCTCGTACGTGGTCTTCAGCCGGCTGAGGGCGCTGCTGCCGGTCATGCCGATGGCCAGCACCCACACCGGGATCATGACCCGGTCGCGGCGCAGCGCGAGCCGCAGCAGCGTGCCGGTGCCGGCCAGGTCGCGGGAGCCGGCGCGCTCCGGGGTGGTGACGCGGGTGTCCGCTACGGCGGTCATCGGGCGGCCACCTCTGCCTCTTCGCGGATGTCGTCCTGGTAGTGGCGCAGGAACAGCTCCTCGAGGGTGGGCGGGGTGCTGGTCAGGCTGCGCACGCCCGACTCGCTGAGCTGCCGCAGCACGGCGTCCAGCTTGTCGGTCTCGACCTGGAGCTTGACGCGCTTGCCCTGGACGTCGAGGCCGTGGATGCCGGGGAGGCCGGACAGGCCGTTGGGCGGGCCGACCAGCTCGGCGGTGACGGAGGTGCGGGTGAGGTGGCGGAGCTCGGCGAGCGAGCCGGTCTCGACGGTGCGGCCCTTGCGGATGATGCTGACCCGCTCGCACAGCGCCTCGACCTCGCTGAGGATGTGGCTGGACAGCAGCACCGTGCGGCCCCGGTCCCGCTCCTCGATCACGCAGTCGCGGAAGACCTCCTCCATGAGCGGGTCGAGCCCGGACGTCGGCTCGTCCAGGATCAGCACATCGACGTCCGAGGCGAAGGCGGCGACCAGCGCGACCTTCTGCCGGTTGCCCTTGGAGTAGGTGCGTCCCTTTTTGGTGGGGTCGAGCTCGAACCGCTCCAGCAGCTCTGCCCGCCGGTCCTGGTCGAGACCGCCGCGCAGCCGCCCGTACAGGTCGATGACCTCGCCGCCGCTGAGGTTGCGCCACAGGGTGACGTCGCCGGGTACGTACGCGATGCGGCGGTGCAGCTCGACCGCGTCGTGCCAGGGGTCCTTGCCGAGGACCTGGACCGCTCCGCCGTCGGCCCGCAGGAGGCCGAGCAGGACGCGGATGGTGGTGGACTTCCCGGCTCCGTTCGGCCCGAGGAAGCCATGGACTTCGCCTGTCTCGACCTCCAGGTCGAGGCCGTCCAGCGCATGGGTTCGGCCGAATGACTTGTGGAGGCCGGAGGTGGAGATTGCCGTTGTCATGCTTCTGAAGCTACGCTAGTTTCACAAAATTGTGAAGTTAGGGAAGCGTATAAACTGATATTGAACAAGCGGCGGGAGGAGATGATGAGGCGGTGACGGAGGTGACGCGGCAGGAGGGCGCGCACAAGGGCGCGGACGACGATTTCGCGCGCGACGAAGAGGCGGTGGCGCAGTTCGTCGAGCGGTTCGCCGCGGACATGACCGAGTCCGGGATGCAGCGGATGGGCGCCCGGGTCTTCGCCGCGCTTCTTGCCTCCGACTCCGGCAAGCTCTCCGCCGCCGAGATCGCCGAGCGGCTCCAGATCAGCCCGGCCGCCGTCTCCGGCGCCGTCCGCTACCTCGCCCAGGTGAACCTGATCACCCGCGAGCGCGAGCCGGGCTCGCGGCGCGACCAGTACCGCCTGTACAACGAGGTCTGGTACGAGGCCGTGTCCAAGCGCGACCACGTTCTCGAACGCTGGCAGCGCACGATGCAGGACGGCGCGAAGGTTCTCGGCCCGGACACCCCGGCGGGGGCGCGGGCGATCAGGACCGCGGAGTTCTACGAGTTCATGCAGGCGGAGCTGGTCGACATGCTGGCGCGCTGGCGGGCCCGCTTCCACGTGGGGGAGCAGCGGAACAACAGCGCGCCATAAGCCGGACACGCCCTGCTCAGCCCCCTCGGGGGAGCATCAGATGCCAGGCCTCGGTGAGCACCGTCCAGGTGCGGGTGCGCACCGGGCCGCGGGCCAGGGTGTCCGCGCGGTAGCGGAAGTCCGGGCCCGAGACGGTGATCGCCCGGGCCCGCGCGCGGACCGGACCGGCACCGGCGCGCGCGTGGATCACGACCTCGGCCAGGCCGCCGCCCGCGGTGCCCGTGGACACCGAGACCCGCTCGACCGGCCGGTCCAGATCGGCCAGCAGCACGCCGTCCGCCTCCACCCGCAGCCGCTGCGCGGGCGGCCGAACGCGCCGCCGGGAGCCGCCCAGGCCGATGCCGCCGGGCAGCGACAGCAGCGTCAGCGCGGAGCGCGCGGTGCGGGCCGCCGGGGTCCACCACGGCTGATGGCCGCCCGGCGCGCCGTGCCCCAGGTCGCGCCCGGGCCTCTTGCCGTCGGGCCCGTCGCCGTCGAGCCCGCTGTCGCCGTCCGGCGCGCCGTCCTGTGCCTCGTCCTGCGCCTCCCGGTCCTGCGCCTCGTACGCCGCGTCGTACGGGGCGAAGCCGCACCCGCCGACCTCGGCCCCGGCCCCGCTCCCGTACGCGGCGCCGTGCGCGGCGGCGTCCTCGCCGGAGATCCTCAAGCCCCCGAGGACCACCCCGCCGCTCTCGTCGACCAGCAGATCCCGCCGGTGCGCCGAGCCGTCCAGCGCCGTGCGCGCCGCGCTCACCGCGTCCGTGGGCAGCCCCAGGGCGCGGGCCAGCGCCAGCGTCGCCGAGCCGCCCACCGGCACCATCGACAGCGCCGCGTCCGCCAGCTGCCGCTTGCGGTGCAGCAGCTCCACCGTCCGCAGCAGGGCCCGGTGGTCACCGACGACCACGGGGCGGCGGCTGCCACGGCGGGCGAGCGCCCGCTCGACCTCGTCGGGCCCGTCCGGCAGGCAGATTTTCGCTGCCGCGCCCGCACACAACACATCTTTCGCGATCCGCACCGACTCCCCGTCCGTTCGCCGGGCGGTGGGGTCGATGAGCACGAGCAGGGGGCGGCCCCGGACGGCGTCCGGGGGAATCTGCCAGGGATCTGGAGCCGACACCTCGGTCCTTCCTCAGGTAATCTCTCGGTGCAAGAGCCCCTGTCGCTGTTGCGCCAGGGGCTTCGTCTATCCGGGGCACCGGTCCGACGGCTCTTGTGGTTGCGCGAGCCACCACGCACGTTGGACATGCCCCGCCCGGAAGGGGTGTACGCCTGTGCCCGCACTTGTGCTGCTCGGTGCTCAGTGGGGTGATGAAGGCAAGGGAAAGGCCACCGACCTGCTCGGCGGCTCGGTGGACTATGTGGTGCGTTACCAGGGCGGCAACAACGCCGGCCACACGGTCGTCGTCGGCGACCAGAAGTACGCGCTGCACCTCCTCCCTTCCGGAATCCTCTCCCCGGGATGCACCCCGGTCATCGGCAACGGCGTCGTCGTGGACCCGGCGGTCCTGCTCTCCGAGCTGAGCGGGTTGAACGCGCGCGGAATCGACACGTCCAAGCTGCTGATCAGTGGTAACGCGCATCTGATCACTCCGTATCACACCACCCTCGACAAGGTGTCGGAACGCTTCCTCGGAAAGCGCAAGATCGGCACCACCGGCCGCGGCATCGGCCCGGCGTACGCCGACAAGATCAACCGGGTCGGCATCCGGGTGCAGGACATCTTCGATGAGTCGATCCTGCGGCAGAAGGTCGAGGCGGCCCTCGACCTCAAGAACCAGCTCCTGGCCAAGCTCTACAACCGGCGCGCCATCGCCGTCGAGCAGGTCGTCGAGGAGCTGCTGGGCTACGCCGACCAGCTCCGCGGCTTTGTCGCGGACACCACGCTGATCCTCAACGACGCCATCGACGACGGCCAGGTCGTCCTCTTCGAGGGCGGCCAGGGCACGCTGCTCGACGTCGACCACGGCACGTATCCCTTCGTCACCTCCTCGAACCCCACCGCGGGCGGTGCCTGCACGGGGACCGGCGTCGGCCCGACGAAGATCAACCGCGTGATCGGGATCCTGAAGGCGTACACCACGCGCGTCGGCGCGGGCCCCTTCCCGACCGAGCTCTTCGACGAGGACGGCGACAAGCTGCGCACGATCGGCGGCGAGCGGGGCGTGACGACCGGCCGTGACCGGCGCTGCGGCTGGTTCGACGCGGTCATCGCGCGCTACGCGACCCGGGTCAACGGCCTGACCGACTTCTTCCTCACCAAGCTGGACGTGCTGACCGGCTGGGAGCGGATCCCGGTGTGCGTCGCGTACGAGATCGACGGCAAGCGGGTCGACGAGCTGCCGTACAGCCAGACCGACTTCCACCACGCGAAGCCGATCTACGAGACGCTGCCGGGGTGGTCGGAGGACATCACCCAGGCGAAGACCTTCGACCAGCTGCCGAAGAACGCGCAGAAGTACGTTCAGGCGCTGGAGGAGATGTCGGGCGCGCCGATCTCGGCGATCGGCGTCGGTCCGGGCCGTGACGAGACGATCCAGATCAACTCGTTCCTCTGACCGTCCGGGTTGCTTCATCCCCTACCCACCCCTTCCCACAACCGGGGCTCCGCCCCGGACCCCGGGAGGTCCGGGGGCCCAGAGCCCCCGGACCTGAGCCCGCGCCGCGGGGCTTTGCCCCGGACCCTGGGGCCGAGGGCGCAAGTCCCAGCCTGAGCCAGCCGCCGCGGGGGGCTTTGCCCCCGGACCCAGGGTCCGAGACGGAGCGCCTGCGCCCGCGAGCCTGGCGCACCGGCGGGCGGCGCGGCTGCGCGGCGCCTCGCCCGGCCGTTGCGGCCGGGCTCCTGCCCGCCCGCACGGCGGGGGAGCGGCGGGGGCTTTGCCTCGGACCTCGGACTCAAGGTCCGGGGAGGGGTGCCCCTGCGGGGGTGCTGCACGGCGGTGCTGTGGGAAGGGGCCGGTAGCCCCGGGGGCGCCGCAGGCTTCGCCGCGCGGCCGGGGGCGCCGCGCATGCCGGGGGCTGGGGCGGAGCCCCAGTTGAGGGAAGGGGCGGGGAGGGGAAACAATCCTCCGGACGCCACTCAGCGCATCGCGGGAGGGCCGAAGCCCCCTCCCTCCGGCTGCCAGCGCTGCGGCTGTTGCATCTTCGTGACGCGGGCCACCACCATCAGCGCGAGCACAGCCGCGGGTACGGAGACCACATCGTCGATGATGCCCAGGCCGGCGGACACCATCTGCCGCTCGGTCGAACCGGCCAGGCCCTCCGCCGCCTCGTGGACGACGGTGCTGAAGCACATCGTCACGAACAGTGCCCACCACCAGCTCAGCACCGCGCGGGAGGCGGGCCGGGTGTTGGGGGGCGTGCTGGAGGTCCAGATGTCGTTGGCGATCTGCTTGGGGATCCACAGCTGGGCGACCGGGAGGAACCACGAGCCGGCCGCGAGGCCGCTGCCGTACCGCTGACGGCCGGGCGCGAGGAACGTGGCGTTGAGGTACACGCGCCGGAACCACACCGGGAACAGCACGATGAGCGTGATCCCCAGCACCCCGGTGAAGATCTCGAGGAGGTCCAGGGCGTTCCTGGCCTCGTCGATATCGGCCCTGGTGTCGACGCCGTTCAGAGAGTCGTCGTACGCGCCGAACAGCGTGCCGTTCAGGCCCAGATGGGCGATGGACAGCAGCGCGAAGGCGCCGAGCAGCCACTTCATGGTCGTGCTCAGGCCGCGCGAGGTGCGCAGCGACCGGGCGGGCGGGGTGCCGATGCGGCCCGGGAACTGGTGGTGGGCGTTCGGCCAGGGCTGTCCGGCCGCGCCGGCCATCGGGTAACCGGGGTGGGCGGCGGGCGGGGTGAAGGCGCCGGGTGGTGTCCCGGGCGCTCCGGGCGCGGGGGGCGTGGCGTAGCCGGCGTGGCCGCCGGGGGTGTGCGGCGCGACGGCCCCCATGCCGCCCGTCCGCAGGTTGGCGGTGTCCGAGTCGGCTTCGGAGTCGGAGTCTGCCTCCATCTCCAGCAGCAGTAGCGCGTCCCGCCCGAGCTTGGCGAGCAGCTCGCCCGGCAGCCAGGGGCCGGTGGCCGCCTGCCCGGCCGGTTCGGTGCGCGCGAGCACGTCGTCGATCGAGAACCGGGCGTCCGGGTCCTTGTGCAGACAGCCGACGACCAGCTCGTGCAGTCCCTCGGGCAGCCCCTGGAGGTCGGGCTCCTCCTGGGCTATTCGGTACAGCAGGGCGTGCACCCCGCTGGTCACATTGCCGAACGGCTGACGGCCGGTGGCGGCGAAGGCCACCACCGAGCCGAGGCAGAAGACATCGCTCGCGGTGGTCACGGCCTCGCCGCGCACCTGCTCGGGCGACATGAAGCCGGGGGAGCCGACGACCGCGCCCGCCACCGTCAGGTTGGTGCCCACGCCGGAGATGGTCTCCAGGGCCCGCGCGATGCCGAAGTCGATGACGCGCGGCCCGTCGATGGTGATGAGGATGTTGGACGGCTTGAGATCCCGGTGGATCAGCCCGGCCCCGTGGATGTCGCGGAGCGCGAGGGCCAGCCCGCGGGCGAGGGTCTGTACGGACTGCTCGGGCAGCGCGCCGAACTGCTCGGCGACGACGTCGTGCAGGGACGGACCGCCGATGTAACCGGTGGCCACCCAGGGCACCTGGGCCTCGGTGTCGGCGTCCAGTACGGGGGCGGTCCACTGTCCGCCGACCCGTCTCGCGGCCGCGACCTCACGGCGGAAGCGGCTGCGGAAGTCCGTGTGTCGGGCGAGTTCGGCCTTCACCAGCTTCACGGCGACGGTGCGGCCGCGGGAGGAGTGGGCCAGGTAGACCCGGCCCATCCCGCCCTCGCCCAGCCTGCCGAGCAGCCGGTACTCGCCTATCCACCGCGGGTCCTGGGCCCCGAGGTTGTCCATTGCCGTAGGGCTCCTGTCCGTGTGCGTTCAGCCGACGACCGGCCATCGGCTGACGGGCGATCAGCCTACGCGAGTGAACGTCTGCGTCTGAGTCTCGTCGCTGTAGTCGTTCGGATCGTCGTAGTCCACACGGAGTTTGTCAGAACCGTCGGCGGTAAAGCTGAGCATCTCGCTCGAAGGGCAGGAGCCCGCCGGGGTCTCGTCGACGACCTCGCCGGGGCTCAGGACCAGTCCCTTGTCGACCGAGACCAGAATCCGCCTGGTCTCGCACTGGTACCTCTCGCTCTCCCCGAGGTCCTTGGTGACCACCGTGCCGATCGCGCCCTGCTTGATGGTGATCTTCAAGGTGGCGCCGGACACCCCGAACGCGTCCTTGGCCAGCCAGGTGCCCAGGTACTTGTCGGGGATGGGGCTGCCACCGGACTTCGAGGGGCGCAGCGTGGCGGACGAGGAGCCGTCCGAGTTGTTCCAGGCGATGGAGCCGTCGTTGCCCAGCTTCAGGGTCTGTTCCCCGATGGCGCTGCAATTGTCCGAGGGGATACTGGTGTTCACCTCCTCGTCCTCGATGACCAGAAGGCTCTTGACGTCCTTGAGGGTCGCCTTGCTCGAGCAGAAGGAGTCGGAGGCGGCGGTGAAGGACTCGATGGTCTTCGAGCCGATCGCGCCCTGGGAGATGACGATGCGGCGGATCTTCCCGGTGGCCGTGTCACCGTCCATGATCTGGCCTTCCCAGGCGCCCAGGTAGTCGTCGGGGACGTCGCCGCCGTTGTTCAGGCCCGTCGAGGACGGCTCGGGGGAGGACGAGTCGTCCTCGGACGGCGATGTCGGCGGCGTGGTCTTGGAGTTGGCCGGGGGCGTGTGGGTCATCTTGCTGTAGTCCGGCTTGTCCTTCTTGCCGTCGTCGTTGAAGGCGACGTAGGCGAAGGCGGCCGCGCCCGCGATGATCAGGGTCGCGGCGGCTGCGGAGGCGATGATGACCGGCTTGCGCCTGTTGCGCTTCGCGGGCGGGGGTGTGGGTGTGGGCGCGGGGGCGGGCGCGAACGGCCCGCCGGGACCGCCGGGACCTTGGGGTCCGCCGGGGCCGCCCAGGCCCATGGCGCCGAGGCCCGCGGGGGGCGTGTTGGGCGTGGCGTCGAAGGAGGTGACCTCCGGCGGCCCGAATCCCTCCGGCGGCCCGAATCCCTGCGGCGGCGTGGGTGCCGGTGCCGCGCCCGGTGCCGCGCCCGGACCCGCGGTCTGCGCCGGCTCGGCGGGCGCGGCCGGTTCGGGGGCCTGCGGCGCGGCGGCGTTCTCCGTCCGCGGCTCGGGCACCGGGCTCGCGGCGGGCGCCTCGGCCCGCGGCGGGACGGCGGGCGGCTGACCCGGCTGAGGCGTCTGCGGGGCGGCGGGCATCGCGGGGGGAACAGCCGGAGGGGTGGCCGGAGGGGTGGTCGGGGGCGTGGCGGGGGCCGCGGGCGGGGCCGTCTGCGCCGGCGCGCCGGCCGGCGACGGGTTGGTCGGCGGCGGGGGCGTCGGCGGCTCCGCGGGCGCCAGCGGGAACGACGTGGCGGACAGCGACGCCGTGGGCGGCGCGGCCGGGGGAGCCGGGACCGTCGGCTTGGCCGGCGGGAAGGCGGGCGGGCCGGCCGGCGGTATGGTCGGCGGCGCGGGCACGCCGGGCGACAGCGGCGAGGCGGGGGTCTCCGCATCCAGCAGCTGTACGGCATGGCGCCCGAGCTGGGCGACGAGGCTGCCCGGCAGCCAGGGCTCGTCGGCGCCGTCGGCCCCCTCGGGCTCGGCCGTGCGCTCCAGCAGCTGCTCCAGGGTCGGCCGGGCGGCCGGGTCCTTGCGCAGACAGTCGGAGACCAGCTCCCGCAGCCCATCGGGCAGCCCCTGAAGATCGGGCTCCTCCTGCGCGATGCGGTACATCACCGCGTGCACCCCGCTGTCGGTGGTGCCGAAGGGCTGGCGGCCGATGGCCGCGAACGCGAGCACCGACCCGAGGCAGAACACATCGCTGGCCGGGCTGACCCGCTCGCCGCGCACCTGCTCGGGCGACATGAAGCCGGGGGAGCCGACCACGGCGCCGCTGCGGGTGAGGAGACCGTCGGTGATGGTCTCCAGGGCCCGAGCGATGCCGAAGTCGATGACGCGGGGCCCGTCGATCGTGATCATGACGTTGGAGGGCTTCAGATCGCGGTGGATCAGGTTCGCGCCGTGGATGGACTGGAGCGCGCGGGTCAGGCCGTTGCCCAGGATGCGCACCGACCGCTCGGGCAGAGGGCCCGACTCGGTCACGATCGCGTGCAGGGAGGGCCCTGCGATATAGCCCGTGGCGACCCAAGGGGTGGCGGCCTCGGTGTCCGCGTCGAGCACCGGTGCGGTCCACTCGCCGCCCACCCGCTGCGCGGCCCGCACCTCCTGCTTGAAGCGGCGCCGGAATTCGGCCTGCTGCGCGAGTTCGGTCTGTACGAGTTTGACCGCTACCGTACGGCCGCGCGGAGAGTGGGCCAGGAACACCCGTCCCATGCCGCCCGCTCCCAGCCGGCGGATCAGTCGGTACTCGCCGATCCAACGAGGGTCGTCGGCCCCCAGGTCTTCCATGCCTCGCTGTCCTTCCCCTGATCCCCTGATCAGCCCCTTGCCAGAGAATAGAGGGGGCTGAGAGCGAAGTGGACGACGCATACGATCCGTTATCGGTTCCGTATCTGACCGTGCCGATTCCGCACGGTTCGCACGGCCTCTCGGCGGCCGTCGGCGGGGCGCCCGCGGCGCGTCCGCCCCGGCCGTGAACCCCCCTCCCCCGCCCGGCCGTTCGCACAGCGGTCCGGCGCGACCCCGGTGGCCTGGAACGATCCCTCGAACGGCCGCGGCCTTCGGCGGGGACCGAGCTCCGTCACTCTGTCCATTCTGTCGATGGTTCGGGCCCCGCGCCCGACAGCCTGTCGGTGCCGCGCCCCGGTCACCGGTCCGTACCCTGGGCTCCACCGACCCGCGAGCGATCAGAGGTAGCGAACGTGTCCGCACAGCCCGCGCACTCCGCGCCGACCCCCAGCCCGACGCCCGACCCCGCCGCCGGTGCCGCCGTCAAGGCGGTGGACCGGGCCCATGTCTTCCACTCGTGGTCCGCGCAGGGGCTCATCGACCCCCTCGCCGTCGCGGGCGCCTCGGGCTCGTACTTCTGGGACTACGACGGCAACCGCTACCTCGACTTCTCCTGCCAGCTGGTCAACACCAACATCGGCCACCAGCACCCCAAGGTCGTCGCCGCCATCCAGGAGCAGGCCGCGCGGCTGTGCACCATCGCGCCGGGCTTCGCCGTGGACGTACGGTCCGAGGCGGCGCGGCTGGTGGCCGAGCGCACGCCCGGCGACCTGGACAAGATCTTCTTCACCAACGGTGGCGCCGAGGCCGTCGAGAACGCCGTGCGCATGGCGCGGCTGCACACCGGCCGCACCAAGGTGCTGTCCACCTACCGCTCGTACCACGGCGCCACCGCCGCCGCGATCAACCTGACCGGCGACCCGCGCCGCTGGGCCTCCGACACCGCCTCGGCCGGCGTCGTCCACTTCTGGGGGCCGTTCCTCTACCGCTCGCCCTTCCACTCCACCGACGAGCGGCAGGAGTGCGAGCGCGCGCTCGCGCACCTGGAGGAGACCATCGCCTTCGAGGGCCCGCAGTCCATCGCCGCGATCATCCTGGAGACCGTCCCCGGCACCGCCGGGATCATGGTGCCGCCGCCCGGCTATCTGGCCGGGGTCCGCGAGATCTGCGACCGCTACGGCATCGTCTTCATCCTCGACGAGGTCATGGCGGGCTTCGGGCGCACCGGACGCTGGTTCGCCGCCGACCACTTCGGCGTCACCCCGGACCTGCTGACCTTCGCCAAGGGCGTCAACTCCGGCTATGTCCCGCTCGGCGGCGTCGCGATCAGCGCCGAGATCGCCGCGGACTTCGACCAGCGCCCCTACCCCGGCGGACTGACCTACTCCGGCCACCCGCTCGCCTGCGCCTCCGCCGTCGCCACGATCAACGCGATGGCCGAGGAGGGCATCGTGGAGAACGCCGCCGAGATCGGGGAGAAGGTCATCGGCCCGGGGCTGCGCGAGATCGCCGAGCGCCACCCCAGCGTGGGCGAGGTCCGCGGCCTGGGCGTGTTCTGGGCGCTGGAGCTCGTCAAGAACCAGGAGACCCGCGAGCCCCTGGTCCCGTACAACGCGAGCGGCCCGGCCAATCAGCCGATGGCCGACTTCGCGGCGGCCTGCAAGCGCGGCGGTCTGTGGCCGTTCGTGAACATGAACCGCACGCATGTCGTCCCGCCGTGCACCGTCACCGAGGCCGAGGCCAAGGAGGGGCTGGCGATCCTGGACGAGGCGCTGTCCGCGGCCGACGCCCACACCGACGCCTGACCCCGGCCCGCGCGTCCGCGCACCGCGCGTCGGCGCCGCCCTGAGCCCGCAGGCTCAGGAAGAGATCAAATAACCGTGTAGACCACTTCACCCGGGTCCTCTCCGCGCACTTCGCGCAACGGCCCTCGCATATCGTGATGCGAGGGCCGTCCGCATCCGTACGACACGACGGCCGCGGAAGGAGACGGTCCTTGATGTCCGTGCCCGGTGCCAGCCCGGTCAAGCGCAACACCCTGCGGCAGCAGATCGCCGAGGCGCTGTGTGACGAGGTGCTCGCGGGCAGGCTCCCGGCCGGGCGGCAGTTCACGGTCAAGGAGATGGCCGACCAGTACGGGGTCTCCGCCACTCCGGTCCGTGAGGCCCTGCTCGACCTGTGCTCGCAGGGGCTGCTGGACGTCGAGGAGCATCGCGGCTTCAGGGTCCACGAGTTCACGTTCCAGGACTTCCGGCACATGGTCGACGCCCGCAACATGGTCGTCGAGGGACTTTTCCGGCACGCCGTCGAGGAGACCCTGCGCACCATGACCCCGCAGGCCCTGGCCTCGGTGCGGCGCCGGGCCGAGGAGGCCGAGCGCGCCGCGCGCTCCGGCGACCTGGACATACTCATCGGCTACGACCTGCGCTTCTGGCGCGAGATCTGCGGGCTCGTCGGCAACCCCTACATACTCGACTTCCTCCAGCGGCTGCGGGTGCAGACCTGGGTGTTCACGGTGCCGTATCTGCGGCGCGTGCCGGATCTGCGCGGGGAGCTGTGGGCGGGGCACTGCGAGCTCACGGCGGCCGTCACGCGCGGCGACGCCGAGATCTCCGAGCGTCTGATAGCCGCGTACAACGCGCACTTCCTCGCCCTCATCGAGCGGTTGGTCAACGGCCGCGAGAAGGAGTGACCGCTCGCCCCCTCATGAAGGTGTGACGCGGAACACACAACCTGCCGGGGGTCCGGCGTGGTCACCGTCATGTGCTGCACACTTCGCCAAGTCCTCTCGTGGCCCGCGGGCCCGCGTCCGGCACCGTCGAGCTGACGGTCGTCGTCCCCGCGTACAACGAGGAGGACCGGCTGCCCGGGACCCTCGACGCGATCTGCCGCTATCTGCGCTCCTCGCCCGGCCGCCATGCCGAGTGGGAGCTGATCGTCGTCGACGACGGGTCGACCGACGCCACCGCGGCCGTCGTCCGCGACGCGGCCGAGACCGAGCCGCGCATCCGGCTGCTCGCGCCGCCCGCCGCCCCATCCCCCACCTCCGGTTCCTTCGCGCGCAACCACGGCAAGGGCCACGCGCTGCGCCTGGGCGTGCTCGCCTCGCGCGGGCGCCGGGTGCTGCTCACCGACGCCGATCTCGCCACCCCGATCGAGGAGTTGGCGCAGCTCCACGACCGGCTCGACGCGGGCTTCGCCGCGGCGATCGGCTCCCGCGCCCACCCCGACGCGCTGATCGAGGTGGACCAGCACCCGCTGCGCCGGCTGCTCGGCCGGGCGGGCAACCGGCTCATACGGGCGGTGGCCCTGCCCGGCTTCGGCGACACCCAGTGCGGCTTCAAGCTCTTCGACGGCGACCGGGCGCGCGCGGCCTTCGGGCGGTCGCGGCTCGACGGGTGGGGCATCGACGTGGAGATCCTGCGCGCCTTCCGCCGCGCGGACTGGGCGGTCGCCGAGGTGCCGGTGCGCTGGGCGCACCAGGCAGGCTCCAAGATCCGCCCGCTGGACTACGCGCGGGTGCTCATGGACCTGCTGCGCCTGTGGCGGCGGGGCCTGGGGGAGCGGATACGCCCCGGCGACCGGGCCGTCCTCCTCGCCTATCTGGCGCTGTCGTTGCTGCTCTACAAGGCGCTGTGGGTGGACGTCGGCCACCGCTACCTCGTGGACAGCGGGCAGGACCAGAACCAGTGGGAGTGGTTCTTCGCGGTCACCGCCGACAACCTCTTCGGGGGGTCCGGGTCCGGCGACCCGTTCTTCACCGAGCTCCAGAACGCCCCGCTCGGGGTGAACCTCATGGCCAACACCGCCATGCTCGGGCTGTCCGTCCCGCTCGCGCCCGTCACCGTGCTCCTCGGCCCCGGGATGACCTGGGCGCTGGTGCTGACCGGCGGGCTGGCCGGGACCGCGGGCGCCTGGTACTGGCTGCTGCGCAAGCGGTTCGTACGCGCCCGCCGGGCCGCCGCGCTCGGCGGTGCCCTGTGCGCCTTCGCCCCGCCGATGATCTCCCACGCCAACGCGCACCCCAACTTCGCGGTGCTGTTCATGATGCCGCTGATCATCGACCGGCTGCTGCGGCTGGGCGAGGGCACCCGTGTCAGGCGCGACGGCGTGGTCCTCGGCCTCTTCCTCACCTACCAGGTCTTCCTCGGCGAGGAGGCGCTGCTGCTCGCCGCGCTGGGCCTCGTCCTCTTCGCGATCGGCTACGCGGCCGCCCGCCCGCGCGTGGCGCGCGCCGCGCTGCGCCCGCTGGCCCGGGGGCTGGCCTTCGCGCTCGCGGTGTGCCTGCCGCTGGTCGCGTATCCGCTGCTGTGGCAGTTCTTCGGCGACCAGAGCTACCACAGCGTGCTGCACGGCCCGGCCGGCAACTCACCGCGCGCGTTCACGGAGTTCGCGGGCCGCTCGCTGGCCGGGGAGGAGGCCACCGCCGACGCGCTCGCCATGAACCGCACCGAGCAGAACGCCTTCTTCGGCTGGCCCCTGCTCCTGCTGGCCGTCGGCACGGTGGTGTGGCTGTGGCGGGACGCGCGGGTGCGGGCGCTCGGCTGGGTGGTCCTCGGGGCCTCGGTGCTCTCGCTCGGGCGCACGATCCCCGTGCCCTGGACGGGGATCGTGCTGCCGGGCCCGTGGCGGGTGTTCGCCGGCCTGCCGCTGTTCGAGTCGGTCATCGAGTCGAGGGTGGCGATGGCGGCGGTGCCCGCGCTGGGCATCCTGGTGGCGCTGGCCTGCGACCGGCTGTACGCGGAGGGGCGCCGCGCGGAGGGACGTCGCCCCGAGGGGGGTGAACAGCTCTGGTCGCAGCGCATCACGGGGGCAGGGGCCACCGGGCCCCGCATCACCTGGCTCCGAACGACCGCCTCGCAAACCGTCGGGTCCCTGACCACCTGGCTCGGAACCACCAGGCCCCAGCTCACCGGGCCCCAACTCACCTGGTTCCGAACCGCCGGGCTCCGGATCGCCGGGTGGGCAGCCGTCGCGGCCGCCCTGCTGCCCATCGCGCCCACCCCGTTCACCACCGACGACCGCACCCCCGTCCCGTCCTTCGTCGCCGACGGCACCTGGCGCGCCCATGTCCCCGAGGGCCACACGCTCGTCCCCGTGCCGCTGCCCAGCCCCGGAAACGCCGAGCCATTGCACTGGCAGACCGTTGCCAAGTTGGGCTTCCCGATCCCCGGCGGCTACTTCAACGGCCCCTACGGCCCCGACCGGACCGGCATCTACGGCCCGGAGCTCCGCTACACCTCCGCCCTCTTCGAAGAGGTCCGCCGCACCGGGAAGGTCCCGGACATCGGCCGCAAGCAGCGCCGCGCCTTCCGCGCGGACCTCGACTTCTGGCGGGCGGGCGCCGTGGTGCTGGCCCCGCAGCCGGGGGACGAGGCGCTGCGTGCCACCCTGGAGCGCCTGCTCGGGTGGCGGGGCGAGTGGATCGGGGGCCTGTGGGTGTGGGAGGTGCACGGAGAGGCATGAGGGGGAGGGCGGGGCACGGGGCTGCCGGTACGGCCGAGGACTGGACGAAGGACCGGGCCGACGACCGGGCCGAGGCCGAGCGGGCGTACACCGCGTACGTCTCCGCGCGGCTGCCCGCGCTGCGCCGCCTCGCGCATCTGCTCTGCAAGGACCCGCACCGCGCCGACGACGTGGTCCAGGCGGCGCTGACCAAGCTGTACGTCCACTGGCACCGCGCCCGCGCCGCGGACGACCTGGACCGCTATGTGCACACCATCCTCGTCCGGTGCTTCCTGAACGAACAGCGCCTGGGCTGGGCCCGGTTCGTCCGGCTCTCCGGCGCCCCGCACGACACGCCGGGGCTGCCGCCCGTCGAGGGGGTCCCGGACATCGAGACGCGCACCGTCGTGCACACCGCGCTCTCCCGCATCCCGGCGCGGCAGCGCGCCGTACTGGTGCTGCGCTTCCTGTGCGATCTGCCGGTGGCCGAGGTGGCCGCGGTCCTCGGCTGTTCGGAGGGGAATGTGAAGAGCCAGACCGCGCGGGGCCTCGCCCGGCTGCGCGGCCAACTCGGCGACCGGCCGCTGACGTCGGGGCCGTCGGGGACCTCGGGGACATCCGTGGGCAAGCCCGTGGGGAAGGAGTAGCCGCCATGCGGGACGACGACGAACTGGCACGGGAGGCGGTGCGGCTGCTCGCCCCGCTGCGCGGGCTCGAACCGGGCCCCGAGGCGCCGGGCGTGGACATGGCGCGGGCGGTGCGCAGAGGCAGGCGCCGGGCGCGGGCGCGCCGGGCGGCGCTGCCCGTGGCCGCGGGGCTGGTCGTCGCGCTGGTGGCGGTGGCGCTCGCCTTGGTCGTACGGATCCTGCCCGGCGGCCGCGACGCGCCGCCCGCGGGCCCGGGCCCGGTCCGCCCCGTGTCGTCGACGAGCGCGGATCGGACCGTGACCGAGACCGCGACCGCGTCGCCCTCGGAGTCCTCGTCCGGGCCGTCCGAAACATTCGAGACGACCGGACCGGCGGAACCGTCGGGGTCGACCGACTCGCCGTCGACGCCGCCGCCGAGCACAACGGGGGCCGAGCCGACGGGCACGGTCACGGTCACGTCGCCGGCGAGCCCGTCCTCGCCGACGCCACCCGAGACGACTCCAGTGACGACCCCAGAGACCACAGCCCCCTGACGTACGGGACTCTTCGCGCGGCGTACGGGGAGCATTACGCTGGGCCGACCATCGACCGTACGGATACGAGAGTGAGATCGCGTGGCATGTGACCTCTGGCTGGTCCCCCTCGTCGATGTGCTGTGCCACAGCCCCGACAACCCCTTCGCGGAGGAGATCGCGGCATACGACAAGGCGCTCGGTGAAGCCGGACTGCCGCCCGTGCCCGTCTTCGGCTATATGCCGGGCCTGTCCGGGGACGTCGCCCCGGTCGCGGCCTTCGACTACGACGCGCTGCACTTGCTGCGCCGCGCCTATCTGCTCCAGGTCTGCGGGCTGGCCGTCTCGCCGGTGGGCGAACTCGGCGGGGACTACGAGCAGTTGCTGGAGATGTTCGAGCCCACGGCCCAGCAGTCGCACCTGGTGTGGCACTACGACCACGCCGGCACCTACGTCCCCGTCGACTTCGAACGCCCGCTGTCCAATGACGAACTCCTCGAAGGCGGCGGCCCCCTGGGGTCGAGCCACGGCCTGCTGAAAGAGCTGGAGGCGGTCGCCCCGGCCCTCGGCATCGACCCCAACAACCCACCCGCCGCCCCGGCGCCCCCGGCCCGCCCCACCACCCTGGAGGAACCGGCGGAATCCATTCCGTACGAGGACGGCCCCTTCGCCCGTGAGCGCCATGTCTGGCTGGGCCTGCACGCGGCGGCCACGCGCAGCCTCGGCCAGGGCTCGATGATCGTCTTCAGCTGAGATCCGGCCCATCACGTGGGTGTGGCGCACGTCACATCCATGTGATGGGTCCGGCCGTCACATCTCCTGAACCGCGTCCGTCAGTGCTGTGTAAGCGTCGACACGGCAAGGAGAACACCATGGACGCCCGTCTGAACTTCTACGGCAACCCCGTCGCGGCCAAGTTCGCGAAGTACATCAACTCCGCGGGCAAGGCCGTCAGCGACTCGACGCTGCCGGCCGCGACGCAGGAGCTGGTGAAGATCCGCGCCAGTCAGATCAACGGCTGCGGCTTCTGCACCGACATGCACAGTAAAGACGCCGCGCACGCCGGGGAGACCTCGGTGCGTCTCAACCTGATCGCGGCCTGGCGGGAGGCCAAGGTCTTCACCGAGGCCGAGCGGGCCGCCCTGGAGCTGACCGAACAGGGCACCCGCATCGCCGACGCCGCCGGCGGTGTCACCGACGAGGCCTGGGCGAACGCCGCCAAGCACTACGACGAGGACCAGCTGGCCGCCCTCGTCTCCCTCATCGCTCTCATCAACGCCTACAACCGGATGAACGTGATCATCCAGCAGCCCGCCGGCGACTACCAGCCGGGCCAGTTCGGCTGACGGGCGCGGGCACGATTTATTCGATCGCCCCGCCCTCGCGCCTCCCGTTAGGTTGGCGCGATGGCCGAGCTGCGTACCGATCGTCTTGTGCTCCGCGGGTGGCGGGACTCCGACCTCGAACCGTGGGCGGCGATGAACGCCGATCCCGAGGTCCGTGAGTACTTCCCGGAGGTGCTCACGCGGGAGCGGAGCGAGGCGTCGGTGGCCGGGTTCCAGGCCGACCTCGACCAGCGGGGCTGGGGATGGTGGGCGGTGGAGGTACGGGCCACCGGCGAGTTCATCGGGTTCACCGGGCTGGATCCGGTGGACGAGGACACGCCGTTCACCGGAGTGGAGGTCGGCTGGCGCCTGGCCCGTCCGCACTGGGGCCACGGCTATGCCACCGAGGCCGCGCTGGCGGCGCTGGACCACGGCTTCACCACCCTCGACCTCGCCGAGATCCTCGCGATAACGACGGCCACCAACCTCCGCTCGCAGGCCGTGATGCGCCGTATCGGCATGACCCGCGACCCCGCCGATGACTTCGACGACCTGACCGTGCCCGAAGGGCCGCTGCGTCGGAATGTCGTGTATCGGCTTCGGGCAAAGGACCGCCAGTAGGCTTTGTCCGAGGGGGATGCTTCATGAGGCTATGGGTGACGTTGCCGCCGGAGCCGGGGGAGCGGGTGCTCTGCGTGAAGACCGGCGCGGTGCTCATTCCGGGGACCGGACTCGCGCTGATCGGCGGTCTGCTCGTCCTCACCAACCGCCGCCTCTACCACGGCCCGCTGAACACCAAGCTCGCGGGCCAGCTGCTCAGCACGGTGGCCGGTTCGGCGGCCCCGTCGGGCGTCGACAGGGCGATCGACCTGATCGTCGGCTGGTCGAACAAGGCGCGGGCCGTGCGGCTCGAGGACATCACGTCGGTCGGGGCGGCCGGCCGGACGGTGCTCCATATCACTACGCGGGACGGCGAGCGCCGGCGCTTCGGCATCGCCGCCGGCTGGCGGACGCCGGTGTGGTCGCGGCACAACATCGCGCACCGCGACGAGATGGTGGCGGCGGTCCAGTGGGCGATCCAGCAGGCGGCGCGCGGTTGAGCGTCAGCGCGCTGGTGCACGCGGAGCTGGAGCGCCACGACTGGGCGGCGCTGAGCTGCGGCTGCGGTGAGTCCGCGGAACATGTGCCGTTGATGTTCGAGGCGATCCTCACCGCCGGGACACCGCGGGACATGATCGGGTACACCCTCGACAACCACCTCGAGATCGGCACCAACCTCTTCGAGACGGCCGTGCCCGCCGTCGGCGTGATCCTCGCCGCGCTGGCGGGGGACCCCTCCCCGCCGGCCCGACGCCACCTCCTGGACACGCTGTGCCACCTGGTCAGCGGTGACTCCCACGCCACCGAGCAGGCGGCGGGACGGACGGAACTCGGCGACGAGTGCCGCCGCAAGGCCCGCGAGGGCTACTGGCCGATCGTGCGGACGGGACTCACGGGCGGCGCGGACGACGCCGAGACGGCGGCGGACATCTGCGAGTTGATCGACCTGGACGAGGAACGGTCCGGCTACTACCAGGCTCTGCTGCGCGAGCGCATGAGCGCGAAGACCAAGCGCCGCCCGAGAGGTTGAGGGCGGGGCGCAGGCCTCAGCGGGGCGGCTCCGGCGGGCGCTGGCGCGGCATGTTGGGCCGGGTGGCAGGGGGCATCGGGAAGCGGTTCGCGGGGGATCCGCCGTCCGGGCGGGAGCCCTGGGCCACCAGCGCCTGGGTGAACAGCGGCGCCGAGCCGGAGCCGAAGTCCACCATCCAGCCGGCGGTCTCGGTCCGTACGAGCTCCGACACGTCCTCGCAGAAGCGGCGCAGCACGGCGAGGCAGCGCTCCACGGCCTCGGCCGCGGTGCCCTCGGTCGGGCCGAGCACCTCGCGCACGCTCTCCGACGCCCAGTCGAACTGAAGCGCCTCCAGCCGCCGCTGTACGGCCTGCGCCGTCGCCACGTCCCGCATCCATCCCGACGTCAGCCCGAAGAATCGGTCGCACCCCACACACGAGGCGGCGACCAGCAGCATCAGACAGCCCCACCCGGCCCCGCCGCCCAGCACCCCGTTCAGATCCAGCAGCGGCAGTATGGCCCCCACGACCCCCGTGACCGCCGCCCCTACCCGCAGCGCCCGCGCGATCCGCCGCTTCCATACGCGTTCGGTGAGATACCACCGCGCGACCTGCAACGCGCCTTCCTCGACCCACCGGTAGAGCTCGTCGAGACGCTCGGCGGGCTCCCCCCAGTCGCCCTGTGGGAAGGGCCGGCCGAGCAGGTCCCCCTGCTTGTTCGCCTCTTCCTGTCGAGGAAGCCCCTCGGGCTGCATCTCCGGCTGACTCACCCGTGGCACTCCCTCTGCGCTGAGGTACTCGCTACGCCTCCCTTGGCGCGCGGCTGATGCGGAACCACCTTACCTACCGCCGAACGGCTGGCCACGCGGCCGGGTTCGCGGGATAACCGCCCGTACGAGGGGCGTGATTCGGTATAGGAGCGTCCGCCCCCTCACCCGAAAGAGTGCCGGGGCCGACCCGGCGACGGTCTCACCCCAGCGACCGGTCGGCGACGTACGACACATGCTCCTCGAACCGCTTCCGCGCATCCGGGGTCAGGCTCGCCAGCGCGACCATGGCGGTCAGGATGACGTCGCACAACTCCCGCTCCACGTCGGCCCACGTGTGGCTGGCGCCCTTGCGGGGGTTGCCGCCCATGACGCCGTGCACCGCCTCGGCGACCTCCCCCGCCTCCTCGCTGATCTTGAGCACCCGCAGCAGCCGCGCGACCTCCGGCGATGCCGCGGCGCTCTCCGCGTCCAGCCATGCGACGAGCCGGCGGACGGTGTCCCAGGTCTCTTCCATGACCGGCGAACGTACCTGTCGCGACCGTCATCCGGCCAAGGTGAGCACCACTTCGTCGATCTCCTCGCCCCGTGCGTTCGCGAAACCGCGCTCCCTGCCGGTCACCACGAATCCGCACTTCTCCAGCACCCGGATGGAGCCTCCGTTGTCCGCTGCCGCCCGCGCGTGCAGCGGACGCTCCGGTACGGCGCCGAGCAGCTCCCGCAGCGCGGCGGTGGCCGCCCCACGGCCCCAGTACTCCCGCCCGATCCAGTACGTGACCTCGCGCTCCTCGGACGGACCGAACACCGCGGCGTGCCCGACGATCTCACCGCTTCCGCCGACCACGGTGCGGAGGGTGACCGCCGGGTCCTGGCTGTTCCGCGCCCAGTGGGCGTCGAAAGCGGCGCGGTCGGAGGGGGCCTCGGCGGTGAACGCCGCCATCTTGATCCCCTCAGGCTCGTTCATCTGAGCCCAGAAGACGGACAGGTCGTCGTCTCTCACCTCGCGAAGCGTGACGTCCATCGGCGGGATCAGCCCCGCCCGGCTTCGCCGGCCACCCGCTCCAGACGGTCCCGGTACTCCGCCCACCACGACGCGTCGACCGACGGCATGTTGCTGCTGGCGCTCCGCATCCCGACGGCCCCGTCGATGAGCTCCCGGAGGATGTCGGCGTGACCGGCGTGCCGCTGGAGGTCGCTCGTCACATGCAGCACGATCTGGTGCAGCGTGACCTCCCTGCGCCCCTCCAGCCACCACGACACATGACCGGCCGCGTCGAGCGGCAGCGCCTCGATCGTCTCGTCCGCGTGCTTCCACGCGCGGTGGTACAGCCCGACGATGTCCTCCCGCGACTCGTCGGCGGCCGCCCACATGTCCGCGTTGGGCTCGGCGTCGTCCGCCAGCCAGGGCAGCGGCTCCTCGGACGGCCGCCCGAACACCTCGCCGAAGTACGTCAGCTCCACACAGGCGGCGTGCTTGACCAGCCCCAACAGGTTGGTGCCGGTCGGCGTCAGGGGGCGGCGGACGTCGTACTCCGAGAGCCCGTCGAGCTTCCACAGCAGGGCTTCGCGGGCGGAGCGCAGGTAGTGGTGCAGATTCGCTTTGAAGTTCGCTTCCGGCATGCGGGGAAGTTTCGCAGACTGCACTGACAGCGCCGTGGGCTCGCCGGTCGAGCCGCTGTCGGCCGGCAGCCGGATGGTGGTCGGGGCCCGGCTCTCTGCCATCCGCGCTCAGCTATGCGCGTCAGGGCCGGGGCAGCGACAGGTTGGGCATCTGCGGGTGTCGTAGGTGCTGTCCGTCGGGGTGGACGTGCAGGGTGAACGTCGTGGGGTCGGGACGGCCGGCCGCGTCGTACGCGGTGATGATCTTCTCGATCCGTTCCCACAACCGGACCGGGCCGCCTTCGCGAACCTGCCACCCGTCCTCGCCTGGAGTCAGGGTGGCGGCCGAGCGGGAGACGACGTCGACCAGGTGCATCACCTCGCCGACCTGTGTCATCTGGGCGCCCGGCACCGAGCACTGGGCAAGGAACCGCAGCTGGAAAGCCGACTCCGTGGCGGCGGTGATCCGCTCCGGACCGTGTTCCGCCCGGCGGGCGGCGGCAGGGAGGTCGGCGGCCCAATGGGCGGGGTTGCCGAACGCCGGCGCCGCGTGGGTGCGGGCGGACATGAAGGAGATCGTGCCGGGGAGCAGTCGGCCCTCGGCGGTGCCGTCGCCGTCGACCGTGAGCAGGACGCGGGCGTAACCGTGGAGCCAGCCGCTCAGAGTGAGCAGGATCTTCCCGCCCGGCCGGGTCTGGGCCGGGAGCGCGGGCGGGACGGCTCGGAAGGAGCATGCGGCCACGATCCGGTCGACCGGCGCCTCGGGCCAGTACCCGTACAGCCCGTCCGCCACGGCCAGGGTGGGGGTATAGCCGCACTCGTACAGCGCCCTGGCGGCCTGGTCCAGGCGGTGGCCGTCCACCTCAATGGAAGTGACCGCGGCGGAGCCGAGGCGTTCGCAGGCCAGCGCGGTGGAGTACCCGGTGCCGGTGCCGATCTCCAGCACGGTGTGCCCCTCGGCGATGTCCGCGTCCGCCCACATCCGCACCACCAGGGACGGCAGTGTTGAGGAGGACGTTGGTGCCCCGCCGTGCCGTACGGCGACGTTTTTCCAGTCGGGCTCGTCGCCGTCGAACTGCGTGATCAACGTTTCGTCCGAGTAGGCCG
This sequence comes from Streptomyces sp. NPDC097640, assembly GCF_040302705.1. NCBI lineage: Bacteria > Bacillati > Actinomycetota > Actinomycetes > Kitasatosporales > Streptomycetaceae > Streptomyces > Streptomyces sp. NPDC097640. The sequence continues at coordinate 37,990 of NZ_JBEOSB010000045.1, read as the reverse complement.
CGGCCAGCCACCGGCGGTGGTCGAGATCGGCGGTGACTGGTTCCCACACCGTCAGCCCATTGTTGTCGCGGGCCTTTGCGGGCAGGTAGAAGCCGGGCACGAACCGGTGTCGGGGCACCGTCTCCACCGCCGCCTGCCAGCTGGAATCGGCGAGGACGCCGGCCTCGGCCAGAGCCTTGGCCATCGCTTCGCGGAGGCGGGCCGCGTCGCTTTCAACGTCGGCGGGCGTCGTCACGGGGCACCGCCTCCTTCCTGCTCAGGATGTCGGCAAACGCCTGAGTGATCTGGTCGGCGTCCGGGAGCCATCCCCACTGGCCGTTCGGATTGCACTCGATGAAGGTCCAGTGTCCGGGCTCGTCACCGTCGCCGGTGAGGGCGAAGTCGAAGCAGCCGAACACGAGGTCGAAGGCCGCCAGGTAGCTTTGCAGCGCGGCCTCGATCGGGGCGGGTACCGCGATGGGCGCGTGGATCAGCTGGTCCCAGTCGCCACGGCGCCAGTCCAGCGCGCCGTCCGGGGCGGCGATCCGTTGGGCGAACACGCGGCGGCCGACCACGCTCACCCGTACATCCCCGGTTTTGGGCACCTCGGCCTGGAACAGGTGGGCCGTCACTGCCAGCGAGTCGTCGAAGATCTTCGGGTCGACGCGCTGGGCCCAGATCGCGCCGGTGTGCCCGTCCTCGCTCCGGGGCAGGCCACGGAAGGTCTTGTAGATGATCCGCCTGTGCTCGGCGGCGAACTTCCGTGCCTGCTCGACATCGTTGGTGACCAGTGTGGGCGGGATGGTGAGCTTGAGCTGGGCGGCGGTCTGGAGCTGGGCGGGCTTGAAGTCCGCGCGAGTGACCGCAGCCGGGTGGTTGACGTACAGGGCGCCCTTCAGGTGGTTCAGGATGCCGCCGAGCCCATGCCGCGCCTCGGCGGCCGCGAAGTCACGCTGCTGCTGTGGGAGGTGGCCGAACCGGACGGGATACGGGGTGGGGCGGCGGTGGTACACCGCCGTCACCTCCCCCAGCTCCACCTCACGGCCGCCCGCACGCAACCGCCCGCCCCAGAGGGTTGACCCGGCGCCGATACGGGCCTCGAAGGTCAGGCGGCCGCCGATGTCGGCGGGGTCGACGCGGGCGACGGGCACCTGCCGCTCGTTCAGCGCGGTAATGACCCGGTCGGCGGTGACGTCCTCCAGCGCCGTGACGACCAGGACGAGGGGAGCCGCCACCGGTCAGTCCGACTCGTAGTCGGTGGTGTTGTCGTCCTGGGTCTGCGGCTGCGGCGTCTGCCCGTCGCCGCCACCGGACATCGACGCGGTGCCGGTGGTCTTGGAGGTGCCGTGCCTGCCCATCTCCACCACCTGCCCGGCGGCGTCGGTGTAGATCGCGGTCTGCGTGACCTGGTCGAGCGTCACGGCAGCGTACGACGGCGGGCCGACCGGCAGCCGGTCGGTGACCAGGCGCATCGCCCACGGTGCCTCAAGCGTCTCCATGTGAGATCCCTTCCTTGCCTGAAGCGGGCAGCCGGGCGGCTCCCGCCTGAACGGATGCCGGTAGCGTAGGTGTTGCTGACCGCGATGAATGCGCCACGTTCCGTGAGGGAGGTCGGGTCGCGTGGGCGGTCACTGCGCGTCCGTCGCGCGCAGAGGCCGCGGCCGTGCTCGTCGTCCTTTACGGCCCGCACGGCCGCCGCGAGGGGGCGGCCGGGCCCCCGGGGCCGGGGGGTGGGGCGGGGAGGCAATAGGCTGCATACCGTGAAGGTCCTCGTCATCGGCAGCGGCGCCCGCGAACACGCCCTGTGCCGCGCACTGTCCCTCGACCCCGACGTCAGCGCGCTGCACTGCGCTCCCGGCAACGCCGGCATCGCGGAGGTCGCCGAGCTGCACACGGTCGACGCCCTCGACGGCGCGGCCGTCGCCGAGCTGGCCGCCTCGCTGGAGGCGGAGCTGGTGGTGGTCGGCCCGGAGGCCCCGCTGGTGGCGGGGGTGGCCGACGCGTTGCGCGCGCGGGGGATCCCGGTGTTCGGGCCGTCCGCCGAGGCGGCGCAGCTGGAGGGGTCGAAGGCGTTCGCCAAGGACGTGATGGCGGCGGCGGGCGTGCCCACCGCCCGCGCTTACGTCTGCACGAGCGAGGCCGAGATCGACGAGGCGCTGGACGCCTTCGGCGCGCCGTACGTCGTCAAGGACGACGGGCTGGCCGCCGGCAAGGGCGTGGTCGTGACCAGCGACCTCGCCGCCGCCCGCGAGCACGCGCTGGCCTGCGGCCGCGTGGTGATCGAGGAGTATCTGGACGGCCCGGAGGTGTCGCTGTTCGCCGTCACGGACGGCGAGACGGTGATCCCGCTCCAGCCCGCGCAGGACTTCAAGCGGGCCTACGACGGCGACGAGGGCCCGAACACGGGCGGCATGGGCGCGTACTCCCCGCTGCCGTGGGCGGACCCCAAGCTGGTCGACGAGGTGCTGGCGTCCGTGCTTCAGCCGACCGTGGACGAGCTGCGCCGCCGGGGGACGCCGTTCGCGGGGCTGCTGTACGCGGGTCTCGCGATCACCTCGCGCGGGGTGCGGGTGATCGAGTTCAACGCGCGCTTCGGCGACCCGGAGACCCAGGTGGTGCTGGCCCGGCTGAAGACGCCGCTGGCGGGTGTGCTGCTGGCCGCCGCGACCGGGCGGCTCGACTCGCTGGCGCCGCTGCGGTGGAGCGACGGCGCGGCGGTGACGGTCGTGATCGCGTCGCACAACTACCCGGACACGCCCCGTACGGGTGACGCGATCACCGGCCTGGACGAGGTGGCGGAGCAGGACGGGCCCAGGGCGTATGTGCTGCACGCGGGCACCAAGCGGGACGTTGCCTCGGGTGACGTGGTGAGCGCGGGGGGCCGGGTGCTGTCGGTGACCGCGACCGGCTCCGACCTGGCCAAGGCGCGCGAACGGGTGTACCAGGCGGTCACCCGGATCGGGCTGGACGGCTCCCACCACCGCTCGGACATCGCCGCCAGGGCGGCGGCGGACGCGGCGGCTGACGCGGCGGCGGAGGCGGCCGTGGAGGCGGGGCCCGGGGCGGCATCGGCCTGAGGCCCGGTCGAGAAGGGTTGGAGAAGGGATTGAGGAGCGCTTGAGCAGGGCCTGTGAGCGTCCAGAAAGCTCCTGGAGAAGTTCCCGGTTCTGACCAAGGCCATTCCATCGGGTGAGCCCTCCCGGCATCCTGCTGACGCACGCACGGGGCCCCAACTAGTGTGCCGCTCAGGCGCGGTGCGGCAACTGGCCCACCGGCATTGCGGCGCGGGCGGCCGGTGCGACAGTGGGGTGGGTAAGGGCACAACACCGCCGTCGTCCGCTGTTCGAAGATCGGCTGGACAGCAGGGGGTGATGGAACCGTGGCAGGTCCGGAAGCAGGCGCAGAAGTGGCGCGCGCTCGCGCCCTCGCGGTGCTGCGGATCCGGAGCACCGCGCTCGCGGTCGCGCTCCTCCCGGCGGCGGCCGCCGTCGTACTGCTGGCCGGGGGCGCCACCGGCCGGATCGGCGGCTCCCATGACGAGGGCTGGACGGCCGTCCGCTGGGCGGTGGTCGGCGGCGCCGTGGTGGCGCTGCTGCTGGCGGCCGCCGTGGCGGCCGTGGTGGTCCGGGCCCGGCCCGCGCTGAGCCCCACCGTGCCCATCCCCGAGGAGACGGCCCCTGACCTCTACCGCCTCGTCCGCGACCTGGCGGACCGGCTGGAGGTGCCCGCCCCGTCCGCGATAGCGCTCACCCCGGACTGCGACAGCTGGCTGGAGGACCGTACGCACCGGGCGCACAGCCCCCGCGGCAGTGGTGCGGCCGCGGCGGAGCGCGTGCCGACCGGTGCGGCGGTCCTGGGGAGAGGCGAGCGGCGGGTGCCGCAGCCGCCCGTGCTGGTGATCGGCTCGCCGTTCCTGTGGTGGATGCGCGTCGCCGAGCTGCGCGCCCTGCTCGCGCCCGTGGTCGCGGGCACCGGCCCCTCCACGCACCCCGACATAGCCGCCGCCCGCCGCTTCGTCCGCGGCCTGGACGCCGCCGTGGCCGTCGCCGCCCACGGCGGGGGCCATGGCTCGGGCCGCGGCGCGGGCCCGGCTCTCGGCCGGGCGGTGCGCCGCCCCGCCCTCGCCTTCCTCGGCTGGATCGCGCGGCTGCTGCTGCGCGGCTGCCGGGACCACGCCGCCGTGATGGAGCGGGCCGTCGCCGCGGCCGCCTCCGAGCGCGCCCAGACGGTCGACTACGGCCTGCGGATCGTGGCCCAGGAGCAGGTGGGCCTGGCGTACGCGGGGTGGGACCGGCTGCTGACCAGGGTCGCGCTGCCCGCGTGGCGGATGGGCCGCTGGCCGTCCCGTCTGGACGCGGGCGTGGTCGCGGCCCTCACCGAGCTGTCCCGCCGCGACCGGCTCGCCGAGGGGTTCACTTCCCGGCTCAGCGAGCGGCCCGCCTGCGACCTCCTGGAGGAGCCGGGCGTGATCGACGAGGCGACGTCCCTGCTGGCCGCCCGGCTGTTCCACGGCGGCCCGAGCGAGCCGGGCCCGGACTGGTCCCCGGTCGACTGGGGCGAGTATCCGGAGGAGGTCGTCGACCGCAAATGGCGCGTGGAGGCCGCCCGGCTGCACCGCGTCCTCGACGAGCAGGCCGGCTCCGGTGGCGGCGGGCGAGCGGGCTCCGCGGCGTCCGGAGAGGCGGCCACAGAGGCGGCCACAAGGGAGGGCCCCGAGCCCGCCGCGCCCACCCTCGCCCGGGTCATGGACCGGCTGACCGCCGCCCCCGACCTCGCCCCGACCGGGCGGCTCGGCGAGGAGGTCGCCACCTGGCTCAGCGTGGAGCTGGCCCGCGAGGAGGCCGTCCGCCAGGCGGCCACCCGGGCGGCGCCCGGCCAGACGGCCGGGGTGCGTACGGGGGAGGGGCCGGGCTCCGGCGGCGACCCGTGGATCGACGGCTTCGCGCCGCTGTTCCCGCTTCAGCCGCCCCGCAGCGGCCGCGAGCTGCTGGCCGACCATGTCACGGCCATGGTGTGCTGCGCCGCCATAGACACCGCGGGCGCCGCGCCGGGCCTCGACTGGCTGGACGGGCCCGCGCTGATGATCGGCGGGCGGCGGCGGGCGGATCTGGCGCACCCGGTGCTGAGCCTGGTCGAGGACGGCGACGCCGAGCCGCTGCGCGCCTGGCTCGGCGAGGCGGGCGTGCGGCCGGAGAAGCCGGTCCGGCTGGTCTGACGGCCGGGCATCACGGACTGAACACCTCAGCCCGGTAAATCAAGGGCCGACCGGATGAAACCCGGACGTGAACGCTCCGGGTCTGGGTTCGGCAAAGTCGCGACGATCAGTGACTGAGTGGGTGCGTAATGTGATGTCCTGGGGTGGTGGTGGCTACAGGCCGCCCGGGGGAGGCAGGGAGGGGAGCCAGTCGTGGACGACGCCACGGAACCGGTCCGGCGCTGGGAGTCGGGAGCGCTCGCACACGCGGTGACGGATCCTTTCGGCCAGGGCCCGCTGCCCTGGCTGCGGGGCAGGCAGACCTACTTCAGCGAGACGGGCCGCCTGGTCCCCTGGTACGTGGAGCACGACCCGGCCACGGGGGCCCTCGGCACCGCGGGAGCCACCGGGGCCACCCGAACCCCCCGGACGTTCGAGATGACCGGCGTCGGCGTCGGCCCCGGCGAGGCCGCCGACCCGGGCCCCGGCCATATCCCCTCCATCCGCACCGCCGACGACATACACCGCCAGATCAAGGGCTTCACCTCCGCCTCCGCCGCCGCCCCCGGCGAGGCCATCGACTTCCGGATCACCGTCGACCCGCCCCAGCAGTTCAGCGTCGACGTCTACCGCGTCGGCCACTACGGCGGCGACGGCGCCGCGAAGATGACCAGCAGCCCCCGGCTGTCCGGCATCGTCCAGCCGCCCCCGCTCGCCGCCGACCGCACCGTCTCCTGCCACCACTGGTGGCTGTCCTGGCGGCTCCAGATCCCCTCGTACTGGAACCCCGGCGCGTATGTCGCCGTGCTGACCACCGCCGACGGCTACCGCAGCCACATCCCCTTCACCGTCCGCGACCCCCACCCCGCCGACCTCCTGCTCGTCCTCCCGGACATCACCTGGCAGGCGTACAACCTCTACCCGGAGGACGGCCGGAGCGGCGCCAGCCTCTACCACGCGTGGGACGACCGCGGCCGGCTGCTCGGCGAGTCCCGGGCGGCGGTCACGGTCTCCTTCGACCGGCCGTACGCGGGCGCGGGGCTGCCGCTGCACGTGGGCCACGCGTACGACTTCATCCGCTGGGCCGAGCGGATGGGCTACGACCTCGCCTACGCCGAGACCCGCGATCTGCACGCGGGCCGCGTCGACCCGGCCCGCTACCGCGGGCTGGTCTTCCCCGGCCACGACGAGTACTGGTCGGCCCCGCTGCGGCGGGCCGTCGAGGCGGCCCGCGACGCCGGCACCTCGCTGGTCTTCCTCTCCGCCAACACCATGTACTGGCAGGTCGGCCTCGCGCCGTCGCCCTCCGGCCCGGACCGCCTGCTGACCTGCCACAAGCGCCGCGGCCCCGGCCGCTCGGCGCAGTGGCGGGAGACCGCGCCCGAGCAGCAGCTGCTGGGCATCCAGTACGCGGGGCCGGTGCCCACGCCGTCCCCGCTGATCGTCCGGAACACGAGCCACTGGCTGTGGGAGGCGACCGGCGCGGGCGAGGGCGACGAGCTGCCCGGCCTGGTCGCGGGCGAGGCCGACCGCTACTTCCCGCGCACCAGCCTGCCCGGGCATCTGCGCCGGATCCTGCTCGCACACTCCCCGTACCGGGACGCGGAGGGCGTCACCCGGCACCAGGACACCTCCCTGTACCGCGCGCCCAGCGGCGCCCTGGTCTTCGCGTCCGGCACCTTCGCCTGGACCCCGGCCCTGGACCGCCCCGGCCACACCGACGTCCGGGTGCAGCGCGCCACCGCCAACCTCCTGGACCGCATCTGCAAACGCGGCTAGGCGCCGCCTGGGCCAGGGCCGAAGCCCCAGGCCACGCCTGGTGCGCCCCGCGTCGGCCGCGCGGTGGGGCGTGGGGCAGAATCGTGGGGGTCTTGGACAAACCCACCAGGAGGAACCGTGTCCGGATTCGTGGAGAAGCCCGAGCCGGTGGAGGTGCCGGGCCTTGTGCACCTGCACACAGGCAAGGTGCGCGATCTCTACCGGAACGAGAAGGGCGACCTCGTCATGGTCGCCAGCGACCGGATGTCCGCCTACGACTGGGTGCTGCCGACCGAGATCCCCGACAAGGGCAGGATCCTCACCCAGCTCTCCCTCTGGTGGTTCGACCAGCTGGCCGACCTCGTGCCCAACCACGTCCTGGCCACCGAGATCCCCGAGGGCGCCCCCGCCGACTGGGCGGGCCGCACCCTGGTGTGCCAGTCGCTGAGCATGCTCCCGGTGGAGTGCGTGGCCCGCGGCTATCTGACCGGCTCAGGCCTGGCCGAGTACCGGGAGGACCGTACGGTCTGCGGGATCGCCCTCCCCGAGGGCCTGGTCGACGGCTCCGAGCTGCCCTCCCCGATCTTCACCCCGGCCACCAAGGCCGAGGTCGGCGAGCACGACGAGAACGTGTCGTACGAGGAGGTCGCCCGCCGGGTCGGCACCGAGACCGCCGCCCAGTTGCGCCAGGCCACGCTCGCGGTCTACAACCGGGGCCGTGACATCGCGCGCGACCGGGGCATCATCCTCGCCGACACCAAGTTCGAGTTCGGCCACGCCCTGGCCGAGGGCGGCGCGGACGGGCACGAGCTGGTCCTGGCCGACGAGGTGCTGACCCCCGACTCCTCCCGCTTCTGGCCCGCCGACGAGTGGCAGCCGGGGCGCCCGCAGTCCTCCTTCGACAAGCAGTTCGTCCGCGACTGGCTGACCTCCCCGGCCTCCGGCTGGGACCACCGCGGCGAGCAGCCGCCGCCCCCGCTGCCGGCGGAGGTCGTGGAGCGGACGCGGGCGAAGTACGTGGAGGCGTACGAGCGCCTGACCGGCAGCCGCTGGGCCTGACGGCCGGGCGGCGGCACGACGAAGGCCCTGGCCGATGTGGCCAGGGCCTTCCTCACAAGAGCGGACGACGAGGCTCGAACTCGCGACCTCAACCTTGGCAAGGTTGCGCTCTACCAACTGAGCTACGTCCGCATGCGCCGGTGTCTTCCGTCCGGATTCGGGACGGATTCCGTCCGGCGCGCCTCCACTATAACCAAACCCGAGACGAGCGAACTACCTCATTCCCCGCACGGGCCCCGTTCCCGCCGTCAGGCGACGTCGTGCGGCCGGAACTGGACGCTGATCCGCGGCCCCGTGGCCCGGGTGCTCTTGGGGATCGCGTGCTCCCAGGTCCGCTGGCAGGAGCCGCCCATCACGATCAGATCGCCGTGCCCGAGCGGCCGCCGCACGGTGGCCCCGCCGCGGCGCGGGCGCAGCACGAGGTCGCGCGGGGCGCCCACGGACAGGATGGCGACCATCGTGTCCACCCGGGCGCCCCGGCCGATCCGGTCGCCGTGCCAGGCCACGCTGTCCCGGCCGTCCCGGTAGTAGCAGAGCCCGGCCGTGGTGAACGGCTCGCCCAGCTCGGCGGCGTAGTGCGCGGAGAGCGCGGCCCGTGCCTCGCCGAGGGCGGGGTGCGGCAGCGGGTCGTCGGCGCCGTAGAACGAGAGCAGCCGCGGTACGTCCACGACCTGGTCGTACATGTGGCGCCGCTCCGCCCGCCACGGCACCTCGTCGACGAGGCGCGCGAACAGGGCGTCCGCCCCGCTCAGCCACCCGGGCAGCAGATCGATCCAGGCCCCGTCGCCGAGCACCGTCCTGCGCATATCGCCCAGCGGGCCGAGACGGATGTCGTCGGCCTGGTCGAAGAGCGAGCCCTGGAGGCCCTGGGAGTACGAGGGCATGCGTCCAGGATAACCGGCCACCCGAATATCTGTGCGATTAACTGCGCCGCGGTCGACTCCTGCGCTACGTTCCCCGCATGGCTGAATTCGTGCTGGTGTCGGGTGCGTGGCTGGGGGCGTGGGCGTGGGACGAGGTGGTCCCGGAGCTACGGGCGGCGGGGCACGGCGCCCATGCCCTGACGCTGTCCGGGGTCGCCGAGAAGCGCGGGGTGCCCGCCGGCCAGCAGACCCACGTGGCGGACATCGTCGACGAGGTCGAACGCCTCGACCTGCGCGATGTCGTCCTCGTCGGGCACAGCTACGCCGGGATCCCGGTCGGCCAGGCCGCCGAGCGGATCGGCGACCGGCTGGCCCATGTGGTCTTCGTCGACTCCAACGTGCCGGCCGACGGCGAGTCGTTCGTCTCCGGCTGGGTGGACGGGCGGGCGGCGATCGAGGCCTCGATCGCCGAGACGGGCGGCTTCTGGCCGCCGCTCGCGGCGGACGAGTTCGCCGGCCAGGGACTCACGGACGAGCAGATCGCCCGCATCGTCGACCGCGCGACCCCGCACCCGGGCGTCTCCCTGACCGAACCGGCTCGGCTGTCCCGCCCGCTCACCGAGCTCTCCGCGACGTACATCAAGTGCCTGCTCGACTGGCCGCAGCCGAGTGACGACGTGGTCGAGCTGCTGAAGAGCGAGCGCTGGCGGCTGGTCGAGATGAACACCGGCCACTGGCCGATGCTCTCCCAGCCCCAGGAGCTGGCCCGGATTCTGAGTGAGGCCGCCGCTCGCTAGATCCAGCCGCGCTCGCGCGCCAGGCGCGCGGCCGCGTGGCGGTTCTCGGCGGGGATCTTGGACGCGGCGGAGGACAGGTAGTTGCGGACCGTGCCCTGCGACAGCCCCGCCCGCTGGGCGATCTCCGCGATGGACGCGCCGTCCGCCGCCAGTTCCAGCAGCTCCGCCTCGCGGGCGGTCAGCGGGGAGTCGCCCGCGCTGATCGCGTCGGCCGCGAGGCCGGGGTCGATGTAGCGGTTGCCGCCGTGCACCGTGCGGATGATCTCCGCGAGCCGCTGCGCCGACGCGGTCTTGGGCAGAAAGGCCCGTACCCCCGCCTCCAGTGCCCGCTTGAGGTGGCCCGGACGGCCGTGGCTGGTCACGATCATGGACCGGCAGCCGGGCAGCTCGGACCGCAGGGAGGCGGCCACCGACACCCCGTCCGCGCCGGGCATCTGGAGGTCGAGCACCGCGATGTCGGGCCGGTGCGCCCGGGCCATCGCGAGCGCCTCGGGCCCGGACGCGGCCTCCGCGACGACCAGCAGGTCCTCTTCGAGGGACAGCAGCGCGGCGAGGGCGCCCCGGATCAGATGCTCGTCGTCCGCGAGCAGCACGCGGATCGCGGAAGTCCCGCTCATACACCGACCCCTTCAGGCGCCTCGCGCCCCTCGCGCTCCTCGCGCTCGTTCAGCGGGAGTTCGGCCCGCAGCCGGTACGTCCCGCCCTCCCCGGGCGCGGACCACAGCGTGCCGCCCAGCGGCACCAGCCGCTCCCGCAGCCCCTTCAGCCCGTTGCCGGAGGCACCGGGTACGCGGGGTTCCACCTCGGGCACCACCTCGGGCACCCCGTCATTCTCCATGACCAGCACCGCCGTACGGCCCCCGTCCGTCGTCCGCCCCATCCCGACCCGCACCGTGCAGCGGGCCGCCTCCGCGTGGCGCAGGACGTTGGTCGTGCCCTCGCGCACCACCCACGCCAGCGCCGACCGCACCGCGGGCGGCAGTTCCCCGCCCGCGCCCGTGCCGTCGCCGTCGTCCGGGATCCGGTAGTCGATGTGGCAGTCGACGCGGGCCGCCCGCAGTACCGATCGCGCTCCGGCCAGCTCCACTTGGAGATCCGCCTCCCGGTAGCCGCGCACCACGTCCCGGATCTCCTCCTGGGACTCCTGCGCGATCCGCTGCACCTCCACCATCTGCTCGGCGGCCTCGGGCCGCCCCCGCCGCGCCAGTTGCACCGCGAGCTCGCTCTTGAGCGCGATCACCGTCAGGTTCCGGCCCATCACATCGTGCAGATCGCGGCCGAATCGCAGCCGCTCCTCCGCGACCGCGAGCCGCGCCTGCACCTCGCGGCTCGCGTCCAGCTCCCACATCACTTCCAGGATCCATATCGAGCTGCGGACCGAGAACGCGGACAGGCCGGCCATGAGGAGCACCGCCAGGGCGGAGGACACCGACAGGAGGACGCCCGCCCCCGCGACGGCCAGCGCCGCGAGCGTCGCTGCGGCGACCCCCGCGTGCACCAGGGTGAGGGCGCGGACGGACAGCAGCAGGGGGCACGCGAGGGAGAACGGCAGCGTGTTCATCGTGGCCGCCGAGACGAGCGCCGAGCCTTCCGCCGCACCGTCCACGACCAGCAGCGCCACCCCCGCGCACTGCCCCACCACCATCATCGTCCCGGCGAGCGCCAACAGCCCCCGCGGCGCCGCCTGCTCGCGCAGCCGGTGTTCGATCCCCCGCCGCAGCAGCGGAATCGCGAGCAGGTTCTGGACCACCGCCAGGCCGAACTGCCCCCAGGCCAGCCCGTTCGCCGGTGCCTCCGACCGCAGTCTCTCGGGCAGCGGACCGGCCATGGCGAGCAGCATGATCCAGGGCAGCGCGTACAGCGTCCATCGCGTGAACAGCTCCACGCGCGCCTGCCGGCTGCGCCGCCGCCATCGCCGTATCACCAATCCTGTCCTTCCCCCTCGGCCGGCACGGACCACGATCGGTCAGCGCCGCGGCTCCCACGGGAACCGCCGGCGCACGGTCCACCCTGCCAGGGCCGTCCAGGCCGCCGCCGTGGCCAGGGCCGTCAGCGCCTCGCCGAGGCCCATCCCGCCGGTCCAGCCGGCCCGTACGAGGGCGACCACCGGGGTCAGCGGCGCCCACTCGCACACCGCCGCCACCCGGTCCGGCATGATGTCGAGCGGTACGAACAGCCCCGAGGCCAGCATCGACACCAGCATCACCGGCATGGGGGTCAGCTGCGCGGACTCCGCCGTCTTGGTGAAGGCCGCGGTCGCGGCGGCCAGCGTGGCCATCAGGGCCAGCCCGGCGGCCACCCCGAGCACGACCAGATGTGGCGACCCCGGCGCGGGCGCGTCCAGCGCCGGGCCGACCGCGGCGACCATCAGCACACACTGCACCAGCCCCATCAGCACGGCGGGGAGCGCCGCCCCGGCGAGGATCTCCGGGTCGGTCAGCTCACCGGTGCGCAGCCGCTTGAGGACCAGCTCCTCGCGGCGGATGACGTAGACGCCGACGAGGTTCATATAGACGGCGAGGATCAGCGCCAGGCCGATCGAGCCCGGGAGGACCAGCGTGGGCAGGTCCAGACCGGCCTTGTCGAGGTCGATATCGCTGGTGAAGGTGGTCATGCTGAGGGTGAGCGAGCCGGGCAGCAGCAGGGCGTAGGTCAGCGCGGCCTTGTTCCGTATGAGCAGCGTCAGTTCGGCCCGCGCGAGTGAGGTGACACGGGCGCGCGCGGTCGTGCGGGCGGCGGTCTTCGTGGCGCCGGTGGTGGTGTGCGTCGTGGTGTGCGTCGTGGTCATCGGGCGTTCCCCTTCGCCGTTTCCGTCTTCTCCAGGCCCTGGGCGATATGCAGGAACGCCTCTTCCAGCGAGGCCGACCGCGCGTCGAGCCCGCCGAGTTCGAGCCCCTGGGCCCGCGCCCACACCAGCGCCTCGGTGGCCGTGCGCTGGAGGTCGCGGGTGCGCAGCCGTACCGTCCGCCCGTCCGTCTCGCGGTCGGTGGCGCCGAGCTGGGCGAGCGAGGGCAGGTCGGCGGCGGAGAGCGGGGCCGGGAGCGTGAAGGAGAGGTGCGAGGGCCGCTCGGCCACGATGTCCGCGACCCGCCCGGAGGTGACGATCCGTCCCTGGTGCATGATCGCGAGCCGGTCGGCCAGCTCCTCGGCCTCCTCCAGGTAGTGCGTGGTCAGCAGCACGGTGGTGCCCTCGTCGCGCAGGGCGCGCACCAGCTCCCAGGTGTCGCGCCGGCTCTCCGCGTCGAGGCCGGTCGTCGGCTCGTCGAGGAACAGCACATCGGGGCGGCCGAGCAGCGCGAGCGCCAGATCAAGGCGGCGCCGCTCCCCGCCCGAGAGCATCTTGACCCGTACGTCCCGGCGCCGGGCCATACCGACCAGGTCCAGGGCCTCGCCGACCGGCCGCGCCCCGCTGGTGCACCCCGCCCACAGCTGAACGGTCTCGCTCACGGTCAGCTCGGACGGGAAACCCCCCTCCTGAAGCATCACCCCGATCCGCGGCCGGACCTGGCCCCGCTCGCGGTACGGGTCGTGGCCCAGCACCCGCACCCGGCCGCCGGTCGGGGCGGCCAGCCCCTCCAGCAGTTCGACGGTGGAGGTCTTGCCGGCGCCGTTGGTGCCCAGCAGGGCGAACAGTTCGCCGTGCTCGACCGAGAAGGAGACGCCCCGCACGGCTTCGAAGCCCTGAGCCGAAGAGGTGCCGTACCTGCGCCGTAGTTCTGTGACGTCTATCGCGTTGTCCCCGAGATCCATGCCTCCAGGCTTCCGCCGTTCTCGGGGCGCGGGTAGTGCGGGCTGTCATGAGCTCGGATGACAAATGTCAGCAGGGCAATCTCTCAGGACCACCGAACTCTCAGGACCACTGAAGCCATAAAAGCCTTAAGGCGCCGGTCGATTCGACCGGCGCCTTAAGGCCATGGAGCGGACGACGAGATTCGAACTCGCGACCCTCACCTTGGCAAGGTGATGCTCTACCAACTGAGCCACGTCCGCATGCATCCGACTGGCTTTCACCAACCGGCGCGACCACCACTCTACCTGATCCACCGGAGTGGTCGAGCAGATGATGAGAGCGGGTGACAGGGATTGCACACTGCGCCTCCCCCTTGGAAAGGGGGCGCTCTACTACTGAGCTACACCCGCGTGACTCCGATCAACTTCCGCCGATCGGCGTGTCCATCACTCTACCTGATCCACTGGAGTGGTTCGGTCGAGCGATGAGAGCGGGTGACAGGGATTGCACACTGCGCCTCCCTCTTGGAAAGAGGGCGCTCTACTACTGAGCTACACCCGCGCGTTCCTCGGGGTTTTGCCTTTCGGCCTCGCCCCTCGGCGTGTTCCAGACTCTAGCGGATCACCAGGGTGGGTGTGCAACTCGGTGCGGGGGCTTGCTCAGTTCGACGCGTTGAAGGCCTCGTAGACCTTCTTGGGGATCCGGCCGCGGGGCGGGACCTCCATGCCGTGCGACCGCGCCCAGGCGCGGACGGCGGCCGGGTCGGGGGCGACGGAGGTGCGGCGGTAGGCCTTGCCGGAGCGGGACCGCTTGCGGCCCGCTTCCACGTAGGGCTCGAGAAGGCCGCGGAGTTTCGTCGCATTGGCAGCGTTGAGGTCGATCTCGTACCCCTTGCCGTCGAGTCCGAACGAGACCGTCTCCTCCGCCTGACCGCCGTCGAGGTCGTCGGAGAGCGTGACTACTACGCGCTGCGCCACGGGATATCGGTCCTTTCGGGCTGCATCGATGCGTTGACGTGCAAAGATGGCAGCTGTCCTGTTGTTAGTGAACAATGCTTTTTCATTTGTACAGCGGCGAGCATTGCATTGTGAAGCCCCGCTAATTCTGCCCGCGTGTCACGTCGCAATCGGGACCATACGTTTTTCCTGGAACTTTCCCCAGCGGATGCACCTGCCGATGCTTAAACGTGACGGAAGGCCAGCCTAATCTACCCGCGTAGAATTTCGGTCGAGGTAGGCTTGGCGGACCGCCTTACGCACCAGCAACACCATCGGGAGTGCCAGTGGCACGCGTCGTAGTCGACGTCATGCTCAAGCCGGAGATCCTCGACCCCCAGGGACAGGCGGTGCAGCGCGCGCTGCCCCGTCTGGGTTTCGAGGGGATCGCCGACGTCCGTCAGGGCAAGCGCTTTGAACTCGAGGTGGAGGGCCCGGTCGATGACGCCGCCCTCGCCCGTATCCGCGAGATCGCGGAAACCTTCCTTGCCAACACCGTGATCGAGGACTTCGACGTGCGGATCGAGGCCGATCAGGCCGATCAGGCCGCGCTCGCCGCGAAGGCGGAGTCGTGACCGTACGCGTCGGAGTCATCACCTTCCCCGGCACGCTCGACGACCGCGACACCCAGCGCGCCGTCCGCGTCGCCGGGCTGGAGGCCGTGCCGCTGTGGCACCGCGACAAGGACCTCAAGCAGGTCGACGCGGTCGTGCTGCCCGGGGGCTTCTCGTATGGCGACTATCTGCGGGCCGGAGCGATCTCCCGCTTCTCCCCGGTAATGGAGTCGGTGATCGAGCAGGCGAAGGCGGGCATGCCCGTACTTGGCATCTGCAATGGCTTCCAGGTTCTCACCGAGACTCATCTTCTGCCCGGCGCGATGCTGCCGAACAACCATCTGCACTTCATCTGCCGTGATCAGAAGTTGCGAGTGGAAAACGCCGACACCGCCTGGACCCGCTCCTACGAGCAGGGCCAGGAGATCAACATCCCGCTCAAGAACATCGATGGCCGCTATGTGGCCGACGAGCGGGTTCTGGACGAACTCGAAGCAGAGGGCCGTGTCGCCTTCCGTTATGAGGGCGGGGGGCTTGGGGGGTACCCCCCCAAAGAGCGCAGCAATCCGAATGGCTCGCTGCGCGACATCGCCGGCATCACGAACGAGGCGGGCAATGTCGTCGGCCTCATGCCGCACCCCGAGCACGCCGTCGAGCCGTTGATCGGCACCGGCGGCACCGACGGGCTCGGATTCTTCACCTCGATCCTCAAGAACCTGGTTGACGCATGACTCTGGACACCGTCAAGCACGCGGAGCAGACCCCGGACGTCCAGCAGCCCTGGGCCGAACTCGGCCTCAAGCAGGACGAGTACGAGCGCATCCGCGCCATCCTCGACCGCCGCCCGACCGGCGCCGAGCTGGCCATGTACTCCGTCATGTGGTCCGAGCACTGCTCGTACAAGTCGAGCAAGGTCCATCTGCGGCAGTTCGGCGAGAAGGCCCCCGAGAACGACGCGCTGCTCGTCGGCATCGGCGAGAACGCGGGCGTGGTCGACGTCGGCCAGGGCTACGCGGTCACCTTCAAGGTCGAGTCGCACAACCACCCCTCCTACATCGAGCCGTACCAGGGCGCGGCCACCGGCGTGGGCGGCATCGTCCGCGACATCCTCGCCATGGGCGCCCGCCCGGTCGCCGTGATGGACCCGCTGCGCTTCGGCGCCGCCGACCACCCCGACACCAAGCGGGTGCTGCCCGGCGTGGTCGCGGGCATCGGCGGCTACGGCAACTGCCTGGGCCTGCCCAACATCGGCGGCGAGGTCGTCTTCGACCCCTGCTACCAGGGCAACCCGCTGGTCAACGCGCTCTGTGTGGGTGTCATGAAGCACGAGGACATCCACCTCGCCAAGGCTTCCGGCACGGGCAACAAGGTCATCCTCTACGGCGCCCGCACCGGCGGCGACGGCATCGGCGGCGTCTCCGTGCTGGCCTCCGAGACCTTCGATGACACCAAGCCGACGAAGCGCCCCGCCGTCCAGGTCGGCGACCCCTTCCAGGAGAAGCTGCTCATCGAGTGCACCCTGGAGATCTTCAGGGAAGACCTGGTCGCCGGCATCCAGGACCTCGGCGGCGCCGGGCTCTCCTGCGCCACCAGCGAGCTGGCCTCGGCCGGCTCCGGCGGCATGCGCGTCGAGCTGGACACCGTGCCGCTGCGCGACGCGACGCTCTCGCCCGAGGAGATCCTCATGAGCGAGTCGCAGGAACGCATGTGCGCGATCGTGGAGCCCGGCAAGGTCGACCGCTTCCTGGAGATCTGCGAGAAGTGGGACGTCATCGCCACCGTCATCGGTGAGGTCACCGACGGCGAGCGGCTGGAGATCTTCTGGCACGGCGAGCAGATCGTCGACGTCCCGCCGCGCACCGTCGCCCACGAGGGCCCGGTGTACGAGCGCCCGTACGCCCGCCCGGAGTGGCAGGACGCCCTTCAGGCCGACGACGCGAACAAGCTGGCGCGCCCGGCGACCCCCGCCGAGCTGCGCGAGCAGGTCCTCAAGGTCGTCTCGTCCCCGAACCAGGCCTCCAAGTCCTGGATCACCGACCAGTACGACCGCTTCGTCCAGGGCAACACGGTCCTCGCCCAGCCCGAGGACTCCGGCATGGTCCGCATCGACGAGGAGACCGGCCTCGGCGTCGCGGTCGCCACGGACGGCAACGGCCGCTACGCCAAGCTCGACCCGTACGCGGGCGCGCAGCTCGCGCTCGCCGAGGCGTACCGCAATGTCGCCGCCTCCGGCGCCAAGCCGCTCGCCATCTCCGACTGCCTGAACTTCGGCTCGCCCGAGGACCCGGCGGTCATGTGGCAGTTCGCGGAGGCCACCCGTGGCCTGGCCGACGGCTGTCTGACCCTGGGCACCCCGGTCACCGGCGGCAATGTCTCCCTCTACAACCAGACCGGGGACGTGGCCATCCACCCGACGCCGGTGGTCGCCGTCCTCGGCGTCATCGACGATGTGGCGCGCCGCACCCCGGTCGGGTTCGCGGACGAGGGGCACCTGCTGTACCTGCTCGGTGACACCGAGGAGGAGTTCGGCGGCTCGGCCTGGTCGCAGACGGTCCATGACCACCTCGGCGGGCTGCCGCCGAAGGTGGACCTGGAGCGGGAGCGGCTGCTCGGCGAGATCCTGATCTCGGCCTCGCGCGACGGCATGGTGGACGCGGCGCACGACCTGTCCGACGGCGGTCTGATCCAGGCGCTCGTCGAGTCGTGTCTGCGCGGCGGCAAGGGCGCCCGGATCGTGGTGCCCGACGGCATTGATCCGTTCGTCTTCCTGCTGTCGGAGTCGGCGGGCCGCGCCGTGGTGGCCGTTCCGCGCAGCGAGGAGGTCCGCTTCAACGACATGTGCGGGGCGCGGGGTCTTCCGGCGGCCCGGATCGGTGTGGTGGACGGGGACGCGATCGACGTCCAGGGCCAGTTCAGCATGCCGCTGGCGGAGCTCAAGGAGGCGCACGAGGCGACGATTCCGGGTCTGCTCGCCTGACGCCTGCCCCGTATGACGGGATAAACCCCGTTCCCTGCCGTCACACAGGGAGCGGGGCCGTCTCGTTCAGCGCCAGAACGTGTTCGAGGTGTCGATGTCCTCGCTGCACTCGTCGATGTCGCTGATCTTCCTGCCGACGATGGTGAAGAACATGCCGATCTTCATGTCGATGCCGATGTCGTCGCGCTCCGCACGGCGCCGGTGGACGGAGATCACATGCCCGCGCCCGTCGGCCAGCAGCGTTTCCAGCTCGGCGCGCAGGGTGCCGCCGGACAGCTCGCCCAGGCGGCGGTACAGCTGGGCGCAGGCCTCACGGCCCTTGTGATGGCCCGATATGGAGCTCTCGCCGGGGACGTGATGCGTCACATCGGCGGTCATCAGCCCCGCCAGGGCGTCCAGGTCACCGCGGGCGAAGGCCTCGTAGCTGCGGCGGACCAGAGTGCAATCCGGGTGCTCAGCCATGGCGTTTCACGCCTTTCGTGCTGATTTCTGTCACCTTCCCTTCCATCCTCTGCCGCCGCCCCCGCGCTGTCCACGCTCCGGCCGTGCTCCTCGGGGCTTCTCGGGGCTCCTCGATAGGCTCGGCCGCATGCCTCCCCGCCCCCGCGCCCGTACCTATGACCCGGCCAGGACGCGCGCCGCCGTGACCGCGCAGTTCGAGCACGTACGGGACGCGGTGCGCGGCCTGGGCGAGGAGCAATGGGCCGCGCCGACGCGGCTCGGCGACTGGACGGTCCGGGAACTGGTCGCGCATCTGTCGATGGCCGTGGGGGCGGTCGGCCGCCACCTGGAGCGGCCCGCGCCGCCCGCGCAGGAGGTCACCGCGACCGGCTGGGTGGCCGCGACCGCCGCGCTCGGCGGGGATATCGACGACGACACCCGATCGCTCGCGGCGAGCGCGGCGCCGGCCGAGCTGCTGGACCGCGCCGCCGCGCGCTTCGCCGAGCTCCTGCCCCAGGCGCCCGGCGACCGGCTGCTGGCCGCCCGGGTGGGGGCGATGAGGCTCGACGACTTCCTCGTCACCCGCTGTGTGGAGCTGGTCGTGCACACCGACGACCTGGCGGCCGCGCTCGGGACCACGCTCCCGTACGACCGCCAGGCCCTGGCCGCCGCCACGCGCCTGCTCGCCGACGCGCTGGCGGCGAAGGCGCCCGGGGGCTCGGTCGAGGTGCGCGTCCCGCCGTACGCGGTCGTGCAGTGCGTCGAGGGCCCCCGGCACACCCGCGGCACGCCCCCGAACGTCGTCGAGACGGCCCCGCTGACCTGGATCCGCCTCGCCACGGGCCGTCTGGACTGGTCCGAGGCGGTCGAGGAGGCGGAGGTCACGGCCAGTGGCGAGCGCGCCGATCTCGCGCCCCACCTGCCGCTCCTGGGCTGACGCCACACGCGTCCCAGGGCTCCTGGAAGCGTTCGCGGGGCCTTCTGGGGGGTCTTCCGGGAATGTGACTTACGCCCCCCTCGCCGTCCCTCGTGCCGTGGCGCTCCGGAACTGTCCTAGACTCGGTGGCGTGCCACGTGGTGACGGACGACTCAGCCACGACCTGCTCCCCGGAGAGAAGGGCCCCCAGGACGCGTGTGGCGTCTTCGGTGTCTGGGCTCCGGGCGAAGAGGTCGCCAAACTCACCTATTTCGGGCTGTACGCACTGCAGCACCGTGGACAGGAGTCCGCGGGCATCGCGGTGAGCAACGGCTCCCAGATTCTGGTCTTCAAGGACATGGGCCTGGTTTCCCAGGTCTTCGACGAGACATCCCTCGGCTCCCTGCGGGGCCATATCGCGGTCGGTCACGCCCGTTACTCCACCACCGGAGCCTCGGTGTGGGAGAACGCGCAGCCGACCTTCCGCGCGACCGCGCACGGCTCGATCGCGCTGGGCCACAACGGAAACCTGGTCAACACGGCCCAGCTCGCCGAGATGGTCGCGGCGCTGCCGCGGGACAACGGCCGGGCCACCCAGGTCGCCGCGACCAATGACACCGACCTGGTCACCGCCCTGCTCGCGGGGCAGGTCGACGAGGACGGCAAGGCGCTGACCGTCGAGCAGGCGGCCCCGATCGTGCTGCCCGAGGTCAAGGGCGCTTTCAGCCTCGTCTTCATGGACGAGCAGACGCTGTACGCGGCCCGTGACCCGCAGGGCATCCGCCCGCTGGTCCTCGGCCGTCTGGAGCGCGGCTGGGTGGTGGCCTCCGAGACCGCCGCCCTGGACATCGTGGGCGCCTCGTTCATCCGGGAGATCGAGCCGGGCGAGATGGTCGCGATCGACGAGAACGGGCTGCGCTCGACGACCTTCGCGGAGCCGCGCCCCAAGGGCTGTGTCTTCGAGTACGTCTATCTGGCCCGCCCGGACACCGACATCGCCGGCCGGAGCGTGTATCTGTCCCGGGTGGAGATGGGCCGCCGGCTGGCCGCCGAGGCCCCGGCCGAGGCCGACCTGGTGATAGCCACGCCGGAGTCCGGCACCCCGGCCGCCGTCGGTTACGCGGAGGCCAGCGGGATTCCTTACGGCTCGGGGCTGGTCAAGAACTCGTATGTGGGCCGGACGTTCATCCAGCCCTCGCAGACCATCCGCCAGCTGGGCATCCGGCTCAAGCTGAACCCGCTGAAGGAGGTCATCCGGGGCAAGCGCCTGGTGGTCGTCGACGACTCGATCGTCCGCGGCAACACCCAGCGCGCGCTCGTCCGGATGCTGCGCGAGGCCGGGGCGGCGGAGGTGCACATCCGCATCAGCAGCCCGCCCATCAAGTGGCCGTGCTTCTTCGGCATCGACTTCGCCACCCGCGCCGAGCTGATCGCCAACGGTCTGTCGGTCGAGGAGATCGGCAAGTCGCTGGGTGCCGACTCGCTGGCGTACATCTCGATCGACGGCATGATCGAGGCGACCACGATCGCCAAGCCCAACCTGTGCCGGGCCTGCTTCGACGGTGAGTACCCGATGGAGCTCCCGGACCCCGAGCTGCTCGGCAAGCACCTCCTGGAGGCCGAGACGCAGGCGCCGATCCGCAGTGACGCGGACGGTGTGGCGACGCTGACGGCCGGCGTCGGCGGCGGGGACGCGCTGCGGCGCCCGTAGCGGACCGTGAGGGCTCTGCGGGCCACAGCGCCCGTGGAGCCCCGTCGGGACCGGGCCCGGTACGGCCCCGGCCGCCACGGCTCGGTCCTCGGCCATCCCCATCACGAATCCCGACGCCTTTTCATCACGACACGAAAGATCTCAACGTCATGTCTGAGCCTTCCCCGGGCGCGGCCGGGTCCACGTACGCGAGCGCGGGCGTCGACATCGAGGCGGGCGACCGCGCGGTCGAGCTGATGAAGGAGTGGGTGAAGAAGGCGACGCGGCCCGAGGTCGTGGGCGGCCTCGGCGGCTTCGCCGGGCTCTTCGACGCCTCCGCCCTCAAGCGCTACGAGCGGCCGCTGCTGGCCTCGGCCACCGACGGGGTCGGCACCAAGGTGGACCTCGCGCGCCGGATGGGGGTCTACGACACCATCGGCCGCGACCTGGTCGGCATGGTCGTGGACGACCTGGTGGTGTGCGGCGCCGAGCCGCTGTTCATGACCGACTACATCTGCGTCGGCAAGGTGTATCCGGAGCGGGTCGCCGCCATCGTCAAGGGCATCGCCGAGGGCTGTGCGCTGGCGGGCTGTGCGCTGGTGGGCGGCGAGACCGCCGAACACCCGGGGCTGCTGGGCGCCGACGACTTCGATGTGGCCGGGGCCGGCACGGGCGTGGTCGAGGCCGACCGGGTGCTGGGCGCGGATCGTATCCGGACGGGGGACGCCGTGATCTCCATGGCGTCGTCCGGACTTCACTCGAACGGGTACTCACTCGTCCGCCATGTGCTCTTCGAGCGGGCCGGCTGGTCCCTGGACCGGGAGGTCCCGGAGCTGGGCCGGACGCTGGGGGAGGAGCTGCTGGAGCCCACCCGGATCTACTCGCTGGACTGCCTGGCCCTCACCCGGACCACCGAGGTGCACGCCTTCTCGCACATCACCGGCGGCGGGCTGGCGAACAACCTCGCGCGGGTCATCCCGGACGGGCTGCACGCGGTGGTCGACCGCTCCACCTGGACCCCGGGCCCGGTCTTCGGCCTGGTCGGGGAGGCCGGCTCGGTCGAGCGGGAGGAGCTGGAGAAGACCCTGAACATGGGCGTCGGCATGATCGCCGTCGTGCCCGGGGAGTCGGTCGATGTGGCGCTGGCCACTCTCGCGGACCGCGGCGTGGACGCCTGGGTCAGCGGCGAGATCGTCGAGCGGACCGCCGAGCACGCCGCGGGCGCGTCCGTGATCGGCGACTACGCGAGCTGATCGAGCGGACGACCGTGACGACCCCAACCGAGGCGCCGCGTACGGCCCCGTGGCGCCCCGTCGGCCCCCTGGGCCATCCGTCGGGGTGCCGGGTGGCCTCCAGGGGTGCGAGGGCAGCACAGAAGCCGGTCCGAGGCGGTTGCCCCGGACCGGCGGAGGTGCGGCTCGCAGCCGAGCGCCTGAAACGACCTGAAGTTAACGGTCAGGCGCGACGACGTTGCGCGGACGGACCCGACTGCTCGTCGGCGTCGTCATCGTCTTCGTCGTCGTTGTACAAATCCGCGTACTGTGCGTACGGGTCGTTGTCCAGCTCATCGTCCTCGAACCGCTCGCCGTTCGGCGGCGGGTTCGATGTCGATGCGCCCAGCTCATCAGCCAGGCGTGAGAGATCCGTCCCACCGCTGTTGTACTTCAGCTGGCGGGCGACCTTCGTCTGCTTGGCCTTGGCCCGGCCGCGCCCCATGGCTCGACCCCCTTAACGACGGGGCTCGACGGCCCCAGAGTCTTGACACGCGTTCATGTTCATAATTCAGAGCGGACTCTCGAAAGAGAACCCGGCCCGTAGGGCTTCAACGGTACCTGCTTCTGTGGCCATACGGTACGTCGCCCGCATGACGTGCCACGCCGCATAACCGGCGGGCAGCCCTGTACCCGCTGGTCAGCTGCGATTTTAACGCGTCTGCGGCGCCGACCCGCCGAGAGGCCGTGAGGGATCTCTCCCTGATGGCTCCCTACGGCCCCGTACGGGACCCGGTACGGCACTTGTCCGGCACTTGTCCAGATGACGTCCATAGGGTCCCGCACGGCCTGCCGAAGCGCTTCTCGGGCGTTTTCCCAGGGGTTCCCCGGGTGTTTTCTCCGGCGACTTCGAGCGCCTGTAGAAGTGGCGGTCGAAGGCCGCCGCGGTCGGCGGTCGCGGTGAGGAGCGGCGGTCAGGAGTGGCGGCCCTCCGCCATGCGCTGCTCGGCCAGCCGGTCGGCGGCCGCGGCCGGCGGGATGCCATCGGTCTGTGCCCGATCGAATATGGCCAACGTGGTGTCGAAAATCTTTGCCGCCTTGGCCTTGGCCCGGTCGAAGTCGAAACCGTGCAGTTCGTCCGCGACCTGGATGACCCCGCCGGCGTTCACGACGTAGTCCGGCGCGTAGAGGATGCCGCGGTCGGCGAGGTCCTTCTCGATCCCGGGGTGGGCCAGCTGGTTGTTGGCGGCTCCGCACACCACGCGCGCGGTGAGCGCGGCGACCGTGGTGTCGTCGAGCGCGCCGCCCAGGGCGCACGGGGCGTAGACGTCGAGCTCGGTGCGGATCAGCGCGTCGGTGTCGGCGACGGCCGTCACCTCGGGGTGGCGGGCGCGGACCCGCTCGACGGACTCGGCCCGCACATCCGTGACCACGACCTCGGCGCCGTCCTCCAGCAGGTGCTCGACGAGGTGGTGGCCGACCTTGCCGACGCCCGCGATGCCGACCCGGCGGCCGCGCAGCGTGGGCTCGCCCCAGGACGCCTGGGCGCTGGCCCGCATGCCCTGGAAGACGCCGTAGGCGGTGAGGACCGAGGAGTCGCCCGCGCCGCCCGCGGAGGGGGAGCGGCCGGTGGTCCAGGGGCACTCGCGGGCGACGACGTCCATGTCGGCGACATAGGTGCCGACGTCGCAGGCGGTGACGTAGCGGCCGCCGAGGGAGGCCACGAAGCGGCCGTAGGCCAGCAGCAGCTCCTCGGTCTTGATCTGCTCGGGGTCCCCGATGACGACGGCCTTGCCGCCGCCGTGGTCGAGCCCGGCCAGCGCGTTCTTGTAGGACATGCCGCGGGCGAGGTTGAGCGCGTCCATGACGGCCGCTTCTTCGGGGCGCGTCTCGGAGGCGTAGGCGTGGAAGCGGGTGCCGCCGAGGGCCGGGCCCAGGGCGGTGGAGTGGATGGCGATGACGGCCTTCAGGCCGCTCGCCCGGTCCTGGCAGAGCAGGACCTGCTCATGGCCGCCCTGGTCGGAGGCGAAGAGCGTGGTGAGCGGGGACGAGGACCCGGATACTGCGCTGCCCGCCGGACCGTCGACGCTGACGGTATGACGTACGTCGGTCACTGTGGTGACTCCCATATGCCGCGTTGTGGCGCCCTCCTTGCTGGTGGGGAGGGCCGGTGGGCAAGAGCGTAAGCCCTGAGGGGCGGCTCGGAACGGCACCGTCCGTACTGAGTCCGGAAGGCGGGCAACGAGTGGCCGTGCGGGCCGTGGGACGATGCGGTCAGCCCGGGACGAGCGGCGCCCAGGCGACCGTTTCGGACCTTTGTCTCGGACCTTGGTCTCGGACCCAGAGGGAGCGCGCGTGACCGTGGCGTCTTCGGTGGTTGTCCCCTACGCGGCGTACCTCCGGGTCTACGAGCCGCTGGCGGCCTTTCCCGAGCCCGAACGCTCCCACTGGGCACGTTATGCCAAGCGCGACGACCTGCCGGGCGCCCAGGACGAGCTGCGGCGCTCGCTGGCCGACCTGCTGCCGGTGCCGCCGGTGGCGGTGCCCGTGCACGAGAGCAGCGACGCATTCGTGGCGGTCGTGGACGGGGTCACCTGCGTCTGCCCGTGGCGCACCCGGCTGCGCGGCTGGCTGGCCCTGGAGGAGGTCGCCGAGCGGCTCCCGGCGCCGCTGCTGGACGCCGCGCTGCCCCCGGTGGTGCGCCGGCAGGCGGCCGCGGACTACGAGCGGTGGCTGGAGCGCAACCCGGACGCCCGGCCGTGGATCAGGTCGGCGACCTGGCATGTGCCGGTGCGCTGGTTCGTGCTCTTCGCGGACGACGAGCGCGAGTACACCAAGGGGGAGGACGGGCCGCTGCTGCGCTACCGGACCCCCATGGTTCAGGCCAGGCGCCGAGTGGCGCGTGGCCTTAAGGTGCTCAAAGATGGTCTCGGCGAGGGTCCGCTGATCGACGGGCTGGTAGATGTCGGTCGGTGGCTCGAGGAATTCCACCCGCGTTCGCTGGTCGAGCTCGACTACGGCGGTCTGGTGCACGCGGTGCCCTCAGGGCAGCTGGACGACGACCGCTCCGCCGCCGATGTGGCGGAGGGGCTCGCGGCGCTGCGTGACGGGGACGGAGAGCGGGCGGGAAGCGCGTACCAGCGGCTGACGGAGCGCTGGACCGCGGTTCGCGGCCGCCAGAACGCGAGCTGAGACCACTGACACGGGGATGACACGGGGATGTACGGGGACATGCGGGGATGTAGAGAGACGGTGCGGGACGTAGGTCCCGATCCGGGCCATTGCCTCAATCGTGATCTAAAGCACTGACTTCGGGCCTTGCGGCAATCCCCCACCCTCGTGTCAAAATAGGACAAGGAGTCCGGGAAGGCCTCCTTCCGCCCAAGTATGGGCGGATTCATCGGTATTGCACTCCTTGGCGGGGTCTGGTGACCCTGATCCTGTTGTGACTGATCGTCACGGCCGCGTGACTGTCCGCTATGGCATGGTCCATCGGCTTCCGTCGAGGTTGAACACCTGAGAGGGCAATTCCATCGGTTTGGCCGACGGGGCTGGACAGATGGTGTAGTTGTAGTGCCGAGGACAAGCCGTTCGTCCTATAACCGACTCGGCCCGCGTCCGCCATTTCGGGCAACGTGGGTCAAGGTGCAGAATTTAGAGGAAAGAACCGTGATGGTTCGGTTCTCCCGAGGAGGCCGCTCATGACCGCTCGCACCCCTGATGCCGAGCCGCTGCTGACCCCGGCTGAGGTTGCCACGATGTTCCGCGTGGACCCGAAGACGGTCACGCGGTGGGCCAAGGCCGGCAAGCTCACGTCCATCCGCACGCTCGGAGGGCATCGGCGCTACCGCGAAGCGGAGGTCCGTGCGCTTCTCGCGGGCATCCCGCAGCAGCGCAGCGAGGCCTGAACAACCGCATAACCGGGCATTTTCCGGCCCCCCAGCCTTGGAAAGAGCCCGCTCAGCTCCACTAGCTCCACAACGACTGGTGCCTGCCCCAACAGGCCCACGCCCGCTCGACATGGGTGCGTCGTCGATCGCGCTGGACTCCGCCGGGTCCAGCGCGATCTTTTTGTGTCCGCGCGCGTCCGCGGGGGCCTTGGTGACTCACCGGTAGCAAGCCGTGGCGCGATGTCGCGGGAGGGTTCGAGCGGGTGGTCGGGTCGGTCTGGAATGACCCCTTCCGGAGCCCTTCCCGGGGTCTTCCAGGGGCTTGGATGGGCGGTGCAATTGCACATATTAAATTGACTTGTTGTAGGAGAGGCGTAAGTTCCCCCACTCCGCAAGCCCATTCGGTGACTCCCGTCACACCGCACAATGCTTGTCGTTCGCTCGGCAACTGCGGTAAGGGCTTACCGAGTTGCCGCCGTTGTCGCCGAACCGCCCTCTGATTCGGTGGACCGCGATTCCGCCGCCGCGTCCCTCATCGGCTCCATGGCGAGCCGCAGCAGCCGATGGCAGATGGGACAGTGTCGGGTGAAGTGGCGATAGCCCGTGGCGGCCGCCAGATGCGCGCGGAGCAGCGCCCTGGTCTCATGCCTCGCGGATGTCGTCATAAGCCGTACCTCCCGCGCGCGCCCCCTTAGCGCCTTCTAGCTTGGGTACCTCTGGTACGTGCCGCCGTCAAGACGCCGAAAGGCCCGGACCTCTGTACGGGTCCGGGCCTTTCACGCTGCGGTCCTGACGGGATTTGAACCCGCGGCCTCCACCTTGACAGGGTGGCGAGCACTCCAAACTGCTCCACAGGACCATACGGCTCTCGCCGTTTGGCTGCCGCGCTCTTCCGTGCGCTGCGGAGACAGACTCTACAGCAGGTCAGGGGGTGCGGTCGAACTCGCGCCCGGCGGCCGTCCGGCGGCCATGTGCGGGCCGTCCGGCGGCGGTACGCCGGCCCGAACGCCCGACTGCGCGAGCCTGTCTCCCGGGCGGCCCCGGGAGGCCCGTGAGGGCGCCTCAGGGGCCGTCTCGGCGCCTCAGGGCTAGCCGGGACCCCGGGGGGCCACACCCGCCCGGAGCCCCGCCTGAGCGCGGCCGTCAGGGCGCCGCCGCGTCGATGGCCTTCACGATGCGCTTGTCGGACACCGGGTAGGCCGTGCCGAGGGCGTGCGCGAAGTAGCTCACCCGCAGCTCCTCGATCATCCAGCGGATCTCCAGCGCCTCCTGGGGCACCGGCCGGCCCTTGGGGAACTGCTCCAGCAGCCAGGCGTACTCGTCCCGCATCTCCTTGACCTTCGCCATCCGCGCCCGGTCCCGCTCGGCGTTGGCCGGGAGCTGCTGGAGCCGCCGGTCGACGGCCACCAGATAGCGCATGAGGTCCGGGAGGCGGCGCACCCCGTGCTCGGTCACGAAACCGGGCCTGATGAGCTCCGTCAGCTGCTCCTTGACGTCCGCGAGGGACGCCAGCAGCACGGGGCTCGTGGTGGCCTTCAGCCGCCGCTCGCAGGACTGCCAGGCGGCCAGCACCTCCTGGACCTTCCGCACGGTGTCGAGCGTGGCGTCCATGATGTCGGCCCGGACGCCGTCGAAGAGCTTGTGGAAGCTCTCCTCGTCCCACACCGGGCCGCCGCGCGCCGCGATCAGCCGGTCGGCGGAGGCGGCGACACAGTCCTCGAACAGCGCCTGGACGCTGCCGTGCGGGCTGCGCGACAGCGCCAGCTTGGCCTGGTTGGACAGCTGGCCCTGGGCGAACTTGGCCGGGTTGGCGGGCAGTCCCAGCAGGACCAGCCGGCGGGTGCCGCGCCACATCGCCTGGCGCTGCTCGGCCTCGGTGTCGAAGAGGCGTACGGCCACGGAGGCGCCCTCGTCCACGAGCGCCGGGTACGCCTTGACGGGCTGGCCCGCGCGGCGCGTCTCGAAGGTGCGCGGCAGCGTGCCGACCGCCCACCGGGTCAGCCCGGTGCGCTGCTCGATGCCCCCGCCCTCCTTGGAGGTCTCGAAGGCCTTGGAGATGGCGGCCCGGGTCTTCGGCTTCAGCTGTTGCTTCAGCGCCTCCAGGTCCTTGTCCTCGGCGAGTTTGCGGCGCCGCTCGTCGACCACCCGGAAGGTGATCTTGAGATGGCCCGGCACCTTGTCCGGGTCCCAGTCCTCGGGGTCGATCCGCACCCCGCCCATCCGCTGGAGCTCGCGCGAGAGCGCGGCCGTCAGCGGCTCCTGGAGCGGGACCACGCTGTCCAGAAAGCGCTTGGCGTAGTTCGGCGCCGGGACGTAGTTGCGGCGGACGGGCTTGGGCAGCGACCGGATCAGCTCGGTCACCAGGTCCTCGCGCAGCCCGGGGATCTGCCAGTCGAAGCCGTCCGGGGTGACCTGGTTGAGCACCTGGAGCGGGATGTGGACGGTGACGCCGTCCGCGTCCGCGCCGGGTTCGAACTGGTACGTCACCCTGAACTTGAGCTGCCCCTGGCGCCAGGAGTCCGGATAGGCGTCCTTGGTGACGCCCGCCGCCTGCTCGTTGATGAGCATCGACTTCTCGAAGTTGAGAAGCTCCGGCTCCTCCCGGCGCTTGTGCTTCCACCAGGAGTCGAAATGCGCCCCGGACACGATGTGTTCGGGCAGCCGCTGGTCGTAGAAGTCGAACAGCGTCTCGTCGTCGACGAGGATGTCGCGCCGCCGGGCGCGGTGTTCCAGCTCCTCCACCTCGCCGAGCAGCTTGCGGTTGTCCTGGAAGAACTGGTGGTGGGTGCGCCAGTCACCCTCCACCAGGGCATTGCGGATGAACAGATCCCGGCAGGTCTCCGGGTCGATCCGGCCGTAGTTCACCTTCCGCTGGGCGACGATCGGCACGCCGTACAGCGTGACCCTCTCGTACGCCATCACGGCCGCCTGCTTCTGCTCCCAGTGCGGCTCGCTGTAGGTGCGCTTGACCAGGTGCTCGGCGAGCGGCTCGATCCACTCGGGCTCGATCTTCGCGTTGACCCGCGCCCACAGCCGTGAGGTCTCCACGAGCTCGGCCGACATGACCCAGCGCGGCGGCTTCTTGAAGAGCGCGGAACCGGGGAAGACGGCGAACTTGGCGCTGCGCGCGCCCAGATACTCGTTCCTCTCGGTGTCCTTCAGGCCGAGGTGGGACAAGAGCCCCGCGAGCAGCGACGTGTGGATGCGGTCCGGCGCCGCGTCCTGGTCGGACATCTCGATGGCGATGTCCATGGTTTTGGCGACCGTGCGCAGCTGGCTGTAGATGTCCTGCCATTCGCGTATACGCAGATAGTTCAGGAACTCCTGGCGGCACATCCGGCGGAACGCGGACGAGGACAGCTCCTTCTGCCGCTCCCGGATGTACTTCCACAGGTTGAGGAAGGCCAGGAAGTCGCTCGTCTCGTCCTTGAAGCGCGCGTGCTGCTGGTCGGCCTGCTGCTGCTTGTCGGAGGGGCGCTCGCGCGGGTCCTGGATGGACAGCCCGGCCGCGATCACCATGACCTCGCGGACACAGCCGTTGCGGTCGGCCTCCAGGACCATCCGGGCCAGCCGGGGGTCCACGGGCAGCTGGGCGAGCTTGCGCCCGACCGGGGTGAGCCGCTTGCGCGGGTCCTTCTGGGCGCCGTCCAGCGCGTGCAGCTCCTCCAGCAGCTGCACGCCGTCCTTGATGTTGCGCCGGTCCGGCGGGTCGATGAACGGGAACTTCTCGATGTCCCCGAGCCCGGCGGCGGTCATCTGGAGGATGACGGAGGCCAGGTTGGTCCGCAGGATCTCCGCGTCGGTGAACTCCGGGCGGGTCAGGAAGTCGTCCTCGGAGTACAGCCGGACGCAGATGCCGTCACTGGTGCGCCCGCAGCGGCCCTTGCGCTGGTTGGCGCTGGCCTGGGAGACGGGCTCGATGGGCAGCCGCTGCACCTTGGTGCGATGGCTGTAGCGGGAGATCCGGGCGGTGCCCGGGTCGATCACGTACCGGATGCCGGGGACGGTCAGTGAGGTCTCCGCCACATTGGTCGCGAGAACGATCCGGCGGCCGGTGTGGCGCTGGAAGACCCGGTGCTGCTCGGCGTGCGACAGGCGCGCGTACAGCGGCAGCACCTCGGTGGCGCGCAGCTGTTTCTTGGTGAGCGCGTCGGCGGTGTCCCGGATCTCCCGCTCGCCGGAGAGGAAGACCAGGATGTCGCCCGGGCCCTCGGCCTGGAGCTCGTCCACGGCGTCGCAGATCGCGGTGATCTGGTCCCGGTCGCTGTCCTCCCCGCCCTCCTCCAGCAGCGGGCGGTAGCGCACCTCGACCGGGTACGTACGCCCGCTGACCTCGACGATCGGCGCGTCGCCGAAATGGCGGGAGAAGCGCTCGGGGTCGATGGTGGCGGAGGTGATCACGATCTTGAGGTCGGGGCGGCGGGGCAGCAGCTGGGCCAGATAGCCGAGCAGGAAGTCGATGTTGAGGCTGCGCTCATGGGCCTCGTCGATGATGATCGTGTCGTACTGGCGCAGCTCGCGGTCGGTCTGGATCTCGGCCAGCAGGACGCCGTCCGTCATCAGCTTGACGTGGGTGTCCTGGCTCACCTGGTCGGTGAAGCGGACCTTCCAGCCGACCGACTCGCCCAGCGGCGACCGCAGCTCCTCGGCGATGCGCTCGGCGACCGTACGGGCCGCGATGCGGCGCGGCTGGGTATGGCCGATCAGGCCCTTGACGCCGCGCCCCAGCTCCAGGCAGATCTTGGGGATCTGGGTCGTCTTGCCGGAGCCGGTCTCGCCCGCGACGATCACGACCTGGTGGTCCCGGACCGCGGCGAGGATGTCGTCCTTCTTCTGGCTGACCGGCAGCTCTTCGGGGTAGGTGACGGCGGGCACGGCGGCGCGGCGGTCGGCGACCCGCAGCTCGGCCCGTTCGATGTCATCGGCGATCTCGCCCAGCACGGCCGCGCGGGCCTCGGGCTTACGGATCCGGCGCGCGCCGTCGAGCCGGCGCCCCAGCCGCTGCTGGTCGCGCAGCATCAGCTCGGGCAGCCGCTCCAGCAGGGCGGGCAGGGCGGGGGCAGGCGTGGTGGACATACGGGCTCCAGGATCTCACCTCCCGAAAACGCCTGGCGAACCTATTTCCGTCCTGGTTGTCCAGACCGCGCCGAGAGGTATGTCCGTGATGTCCGTTCTAGCGTGACCTCATGGGCAACGAGGCGAGCGACGGCACGGCCGATGGCGGTAATCCCCGAGCGGAGCACGCGCGGCGCGGCCCCGGCCGGCGATCGGCATGGTCGATCTTCAGACACTCCCCGTACTACCCCGCGACGGTCGTGGTGCTGATCATCTCGGCGGGCGCGGGGCTCTTCGCCGGCTCGTACACCTACGCCTTCGCCAACCCCACCCCGCACCGCATCCCCACCGCCGCCGTGGTCCGCGACCACGGCACCCCCAAGCAGCAGGCCTTCGTCGCCGGCATGGAGAAGGCCCTGGGCGCCTCGCTCAGGCTGCACCACTACCCCACGTACCCGCGGGCCCTGCGGGCCGTCGACGAGCAGTCGGTCTTCGCGATCCTGCGGCCCCGCGGCCGCGCGGTGGAGCTGGACGTCTCCGGCGCCTCCGGGGCCTCGGTGGCCCAGCTGCTCAGCGAGGCCGGGCCGAAGGTGGGGCGGGCGATCGGGGTGCCGGTCCTGGTCAGGGACGTGAATCCGCTACAGCGCGGCGATCCGCGCGGACTCGCGATCTTCTACATCTCGCTCGCCGCCGTGATCATCGGCTTCATCGGCGCCATCCAGCTGAGCGTGAACGCGCGGGCCCTGGTGCCCGTCGAGCGGATCGCCTTCACGATCGCGTACGCGCTGCTCGGCGGCTTCGCGATCGCCGCGATCGTGGACTGGGGGCTCGGCGCCCTCGACCTGCCCTTCGCCGAGTCCTGGGCGATCCTGGCCCTGACGATGTTCACCTCGGGGATGGTCTTCTCCATGTTCAACGTCCTCTTCGGACGGTGGGCGCTCATCCCGACCTGGGGCCTCATGGTGCTCCTCGGCAACCCCTCCTCGGGCGGCGCGGTCTCCTGGCCCCTTCTGCCCTCCCTGCTCGGCTTCATCGGCCGCTGGCTGCCCCCGGGCGCCTCCGTCAACGCGCAGCACACCGCGGTCTACTTCAGCGAGTACCAGCACGCCTTCCCGTTCCTGGTGCTGGCCGGGTGGGCCCTGCTGGGCGGCGCGGTCTTCTGGACCTGGCGCCACCGCCACCCCGGCGGCCGGGAGACGTCGGTGCGGCTGCCCGAACGCTGAGCGCGGGCCGGGGCGGGGCGGGGGTCCGCCGGTCGGAGCAGTTCCGGTTGTCGGCCAGGCCAAGATCAATTGTCCTGGGACCAAGGCGCGCGCCGAAGCGCCCCGGAGGACCGGACCCCGACAAGGAGCGTCATGCTCAAGGGCTTCAAGAACTTCCTGATGCGTGGTGACGTCATCATGGCGGCGGTGGGGCTGATCATCGCCCTGGCGTTCTCCACCCTGATCCTGGCGTTCACCGACAACGTCATCAACCCGATCATCGCCCGCGCCCAAGGCGGCAAGTCGGCCGGACTCGGCTGGCAGCTGGGCCAGGCCGGGAACAAGTCCACCTACCTCAATGTCGGCTCGTTCATCTCCGCCCTGATCTACTTCGTCATCTTCATGGCGGTGGTCTACTTCGTGATCGTCCTCCCGTACAAGGCGATCCAGGCGCGCCGCGGAGCCACCGTCTTCGGCGACCCCGCGCCCGTCAAAACCTGCCCGGCCTGCCTCTCCGCCGACATCCCGGAGGCCGCCTCCAAGTGCCGGTACTGCGGGACCGACCAGCCCGCGGCGCCCGAGCGGGCGGCGGGCTGACGGGCCGGGAGCCGATGGATCGCGGGGCGGCGGACGGCGGGCATTGGGGCGGCGCGCGTTGGGGCGCGCACGAAAACACCCCCTCCGGGAGACCCGGAGGGGGTGTACGCCCAAATGGGCTGCGGTGGCTGGGGCCGGGGTCGAACCGGCGACCTTCCGCTTTTCAGGCGGACGCTCGTACCAACTGAGCTACCCAGCCGCAGCGGTCCTGACGGGATTTGAACCCGCGGCCTCCACCTTGACAGGGTGGCGAGCACTCCAAACTGCTCCACAGGACCAAGCTCGTGCGAGAACTAGTCTCGCACATGGTGTTGCGTGCCCCCAACGGGATTCGAACCCGTGCTACCGCCTTGAAAGGGCGGCGTCCTGGGCCACTAGACGATGAGGGCTGATGGCCCACCTGGGCGCCTTCCGGCGCCGTCGGGGACGTGAGAAGCATATGGGATGCCGGTGGGGTTCGCCAAAACGGTTTACGGGGAGGTGGGCGCCGGGCGCGCCGCCGGGTCGTGCCCGGCCGTCCGAAGGCCGTGCCCGGTCGTCCCAGGGGCGTGCCCGGTCGTCCTGCGGATCCGTGCCGCGGTCGTCCCTTTCCGGGCCCGGCTGCCGGACAATGGCCACGTGTTGGAGATGACGCGCGAGGAGTTCGAGGAAGTTGTCGCAGAGGCCCTGGACCGGATCCCGCCGGAGCTGACGCGGCTGATGGACAACGTGGCGGTGTTCGTGGAGGACGAGCCGCCGGCGGACGATCCACAGCTGCTCGGGCTCTACGAGGGCACGCCGCTGACCGACCGGGGCGAGTGGTACGCGGGCGTGCTGCCGGACCGGATCACGGTCTACCGGGGGCCGACGCTGCGGATGTGCGAGTCGCGCGATGCCGTGGTCGAGGAGACGGAGATCACGGTGGTGCACGAGATCGCGCACCACTTCGGGATCGACGACGAGCGGCTGCACGCCCTCGGCTACGGCTGACGCGTGTCCTGGGCGGGGCGGGGCCAGTTGGGCAGTGCGTCCCTGACTCCCGCCCTGGAGGCATTCCCCACATGCCCGGATCGCCCGCTCCCCGCCCTGCCCGCCCCCGCGGGACCTCGCGGACCGCTCGTGTCCTGCGGGGCCCCTGCGCGATGGCGGCGGCCCTCGTCGCCGCGGCGGTGGCCCTGACGGGCTGTACGAGCGTCTCGGACGGCCCGAAGCGGCCGGGCCCCCACCACGGCCCCCACGACCGGGACGGGGCGGCACCGGGCGGCGGCGCGGCCTCTTCGGGCGCCAGGGCGCGTACGTACCCGGACGCCGAGCCGGACGGCGACCGGGGGAAGGACGGCGAGGACGGGAAGCGGGCGAAGGACGAGAGCGGCGAGAAGGAGAAGGAGGGCGAGTCGGGGGACGAGGGCACGGAGTCGGCCCGGACCTCCGCGCCGGGCGCGGCCGAGCCCTCCTCCGCCAGGCCCCCGACGAGCGGACCGGGCCCGCACCGGCCGGGCCCGTCCGCGCCCTCCTCGCTGCCTCAGGGCAGCCCGTCCACCGCGACCCCCTCGCATTCCGCGTCGAGCACCCCGGAGCCGTCGCGGCCGGCCACCTCGGAGCCCGGCTCCCCGCAGGCGTCCCCCGCGCCCGTGGAAGTGGAGACGGACTGACGGGCGCCGGCGCGGCGGATTTGCTCTTGGGGGGTGGAGGTGCGTATGGTGGTAGATCGTTTGATCCCATTTGCCCGGCGCCATGCAGAGAGCGCCGCGAGGCGCGTTCCTTTCCTTCCCGTGGCTGACCGCACTGAGGCGGTTTTTTGCGACATCACACGGAGCTTGGGCGCGTGCCGAGACTCCGGAAGGTTTCGCATTTCGCATGTCCGTTTCCACTGATCACGCCGTCATGCCCGCTGCCGACGAACAGGGCGAGCGACCCGAGCTGACCGAGCAGGCCCAGACCGACGAATCCGCTCAGACCGCCGAAGCCGCCCAGGCCGAGGAATCCGCTCAGCCCGCGGAAGCCGCCCAGACGCCCGAGGAGCCCCAGATCACCTTCGGCGACCTCGGCCTCCCCGAGCAGATCGTCCGCAAGCTGGCGCAGAACGGCGTGACCACGCCCTTCCCGATCCAGGCCGCGACGATCCCCGACGCCATGGCCGGCAGCGACATCCTCGGCCGTGGCCGTACGGGCTCCGGCAAGACCCTGTCCTTCGGCCTTCCGCTGCTGACCACGCTGGCCGGCGGCCACACCGAGAAGAAGCGCCCCCGCGGCCTCATCCTCACCCCGACCCGCGAGCTCGCCATGCAGGTGAGCGACGCGCTCCAGCCGTACGGCGATGTGCTGGGCCTCAAGCTCAAGGTGGTCTGCGGCGGCACCTCGATGGGCAATCAGATCTACGCGCTGGAGCGCGGGGTCGACATCCTGGTCGCCACCCCGGGCCGGCTGCGTGACATCATCGACCGCGGCGCCGCGTCGCTGGACAAGGTCCAGGTCGCCGTCCTGGACGAGGCCGACCAGATGGCCGACATGGGCTTCCTGCCCGAGGTCACCGAGATTCTCGACCTGGTGCCGCAGGGCGGCCAGCGGCTGCTGTTCTCCGCGACCCTCGAGAACGAGATCGACACCCTCGTCAAGCGCTACCTGGTCGACCCGATCACCCACGAGGTGGACCCCTCCGCGGGCGCGGTCTCGACCATGACCCACCACGTGCTCGTGGTGAAGCCGAAGGACAAGGCGCCGGTCACCGCCGCCATCGCCGCCCGCAAGGGCCGCACCATCATCTTCGTGCGGACCCAGCTCGGCGCCGACCGCGTGGCCGAGCAACTGCGCGACGCCGGGGTGCGGGCCGAGGCGCTGCACGGCGGCATGACGCAGGGGGCCAGGACCCGCACGCTGGCCGACTTCAAGGGCGGCTATGTGAACGTGCTGGTCGCCACGGACGTCGCCGCGCGCGGCATCCACGTCGACGGCATCGACCTCGTCCTGAACGTGGACCCGGCCGGTGACCACAAGGACTATCTGCACCGGTCCGGCCGCACGGCCCGGGCGGGGCAGAGCGGCACCGTCGTGTCGCTGGCGCTGCCGCACCAGCGCCGCCAGATCTTCCGGCTGATGGAGGACGCGGGCGTGGACGCCTCGCGCCACATCGTCGGCGGCGCCGGGGCCTTCGACGAGGACGTGGCGCGGATCACAGGCGCGCGTTCGCTCACCGAGGTGCAGGCCGAGTCGGCGGCGAACGCGGCCAAGCAGGCCGAGCGCGACGTCCAGGAGCTCACCCGGGACCTGGAGAAGGCGCAGCGGCGGGCGACCGAGCTGCGCGAGGAGGCCGACCGGCTGACCGCGCGGGCGGCGCGGGAGCGCGGCGAGTACGTGGCGCCGGCCGAGGCCTCGACCGAGGCCGCCGCCCCGGAGGGCGCCGCCGACGCCCCCGCGGATGTCGTGGTGCCCGCCCAGCGCTCGGCGGAGCCCGCGGTGGCCGAGGCCGCCCCCGCGCCCGCCGTCGCCGCCTCCGAGGCCGACGAGGCGCCGCGGCGCTCCTCCTACGAGCGCCGTGACGAGCGGGGCAACTTCGACCGCCGTGACCGCCGGGACGGCGACCGTAACGACCGCTCGTTCGGCCGTGACCGTCGTGACGACCGCCCGCGCGGCTCGTACGAGCGCCGTGACGACCGGCGCGACGACCGGGGCGGGCGCCCCTTCGAGCGCCGTGAGGACCGCGACCGTGGCGGCTACCGCCGCGACGACCGCCGTGACGACCGCCGTGACGACCGGGGCGGCCGTTCGTACGAGCGCCGTGACGACCGTGGTGGCTATGAGCGCCGTGACCGCCGGGACGGCGACCGTAACGACCGCCCGTTCGGCCGTGACCGCCGTGACGACCGCCCGCGCGGCTCGTACGAGCGCCGTGACGACCGCGGTGGCCGTACCTTCGAGCGCCGTGAGGACGGCGACCGTGGCGGCTACCGCGGCGGCGACCGCCGTGACGACCGTCCGGGCCGTCCGTTCGAGCGCCGCGACCACAACCACCGCGGCGGCGACCGTCCGTTCAACCGCGACCGCCGTGACGACCGTCCGGCCCGCCGCGACGACCACCGGCCCGGCAACACCGGCGGCCGGTCGTACGACCGCTCGCACGACCGGTCCTTCGACCGCCGCGCCGACAAGCCGCGCTGGAAGCGCAACGGCTGACGGCCGCCGTCCGGTCGGCTGAGAGGCCGGCCGGACGGCCTGCCGGGGGGCCGTGCAACGCCCGGTTGTTGCACGGCCTTTCGACCCCGTGGGGTATTGGCTCGGGTCTTCGCCCCCGGCCGAGCTATGCTGCGGGGGTGCGGGTCATTAGCTCAATTGGCAGAGCAGTGGACTTTTAATCCATTGGTTCAGGGTTCGAGCCCCTGATGACCCACGTGGCGAACCGCAGGTGTGCACCGCTGACCTGCGGTTTTCGTCGTTTTGGGCACGTGGTGCCACCCGCCTGCGCCCGAGCGGATGCCGACCCCCGGCGCTCCGCTCAGGCTGATCGGCGCGCTCGACGACGGCCATCGCACGGGGCCGGGAGGGAGCCGGCTCGCGCCGAACCGTGTCCACACCCTCACCGGTTCCGCGGTGTCCCGGCACGAACGGGCCCGACGGGCCCGACAGGCTGCCCGTGAGCACGGGGGTCGACGGCGGCGGCATTCTCGACGCACCGCGAATACCGCGAGCAATGTCGGGGACGGTATCGAGGTCGCGAACAATGCCTCACTGTCTCCCGGCTCCAGCCAAAGTGACCAACAACACTGTCGCCGGCTGGGGCGGCTGAATCTCCAACTAGAAGTAGCCGGTAATCGCGCCGTTAACTTCGAGAGCGGTGGGATCACCATCAACGGCTGGAATGTCGCAATGAATTCTGGTTCCACCAGCGGAAATGCATCCGGAAGGCAGGGCAGCGGTATCGCCGACTTCGTCATCCGGCCGCTCGTGCAATCCGTCACCGTAGTCGACCAGATGACCAGAAATAGGCCAACGGCGGCCAGAGCGACGGTATTTTCGTGGCCGGCGGAACGGTGACACTGCCGGGGAGCAGCATGACCGGCAATACGCGGACACCGAACGGGCGCTGCCCCGGAAGGAATTCCTTCCGGG
>NZ_JBEOSB010000044.1:0-77683 GCF_040302705.1 Streptomyces sp. NPDC097640 | reverse complement strand
CCGGGCAGCAGATCTCATGGCTTCTCCGAAAGCATCGGCGGAGCTGGGTAAAGGGAGATCGTTTCCGGCAGGTGCATCGAAGGTACGGCCTCGGAATTCCGCCGGGTGCGACGCGAAGAATCAATTACGCGAAGCCTCTGATAGAACCTCAAGAGCGAAGCTAATCATCGGTCGGTGATCGGGCCGACCAGCGGATCGTCGCCCGGGCAGCTCGAGGCGTGCTCGAAGGCTGGTTGACCTCCCCTACAGGAGAATCCCGTCCGGTATGGGAGCGTCCTGCCGGTGCCAAAGTACCGTGCGGCCTGCCGGTGTTCCGCCGTTTACCGCGAGGCATTGCTGATAGAACCCAAATCCATTGTCAGCCGGCCGGATCTCCGCGCTCAAATCCTTCCTGGAAACCGCTCATCTCTTCCCACTCTTCGGCCTGCCCGCCCGCCTCGACCCCGTGCGACGCCCATCAGGTCCGCCGTCGGCAGCACGCTGTCCAGGACCGATCGGGCGAGGGCGGCCCCCAGCTCGCCGCTCGCGCCGCAGCAGCCGGATACCGCTGCCGCCTCCAGAACACGCAAGGTACGGAGATTCGGCGGCCAGACCCCAGGACGATCTTGCTCAGCCCAGGAAGCTCAGCCGCACCTGCCGGTCGGGATTATCCCTGTTCGTGTCCGCCAACCTCCGCAAAGACAACCCCAGGCTAACCGGGTTGCGGAAACGCACCCGGCACCAGCGGAACCCTCATACCGCACGCTCCTATCGAATTAATCGATGACGACGGAAGAAGTAAACGGGAGCGAGAAATCCTCAGACGTGCTACGCAAAACCGGCGCCGCCTCCCGCGCCTCGGTCGGTCGCAGGTACTGGACCCTGCGCATCAGTTCCGGGCCGGTGAGAGTGGTGAGGTCAGTGGTGGACATGCACCGCGACAACGCGGCCCGGGGTTCCCCGGGCCGCGTTGTCGCGGTGAGTGGGTCAGGCAGTGGGCAGTTTCTCCGACGTCGTGGAGGCTTCCTTGGCGGCCTGTCGGCGGGTGGTCAGGGCGCTGCCGACGAAGACGGCGACCAGCGCGCAGACGATCAGGCCGATGACGGCCGCATGGCTGACATGGACCGCGCCACCGAGGAGGAGTCCGGAGACTCCGAAGTCGGCATCGGAGAAGGTGGAGTTCTGTAGCCCGACGTCGCCGAGGTAGGGCAGGACGAGCAGCGGAAGGAATGTGATCATGAGGCCGTTGACCATGGCGCCGAGCACCGCGCCGCGTCGTCCGCCCGTCGCGTTGCCGAGGACACCGGATGCGGCGCCGGTCATGAAGTGGGCGACGATGCCGGGGATGATGATCGTTCCACCGACGGCCACGAGGATTCCCATGCCGATGAGTCCACCGACGAAGCTGGACAGGAAGCCGATCAGTACGGCGTTCGGGGCGAAGGTGAAGACGATCGGGACGTCGAGGGCGGGCCGGGCGTTGGGGACCAGCTTCTCGGAGATGCCCTTGAAAGCGGGGATGATCTCGGCGAGCACCACGCGGACACCGGCCAGGATGATGAACACGCCGGCGGCGAACTTGCCGGCCTGCATGACGGCCCACAGCAGGTACCACTGGCCGCCGCTCAGCTTGTCCTCGACATAGCCGGGCCCGGCGACCAGGGTGACGAGCAGATAGATGACGCCCATCGAGCTGGCGATGACGACGGTCGTGTCGCGCAGGAAGCCGAGCCCCTTGGGGATCTTCAGGTCTTCCGTGGACTTCTCGGGGTTGCCGAAGAGCTTGCCGACCAGACCGCTGGTGGCTATGCCGAAGTTGCCGGTGTGGCCGAGCGCGACATTGTCGTTCTTGGTCGCCTTGCGCATCCACGGCTGGACGAGTGCGGGAGAAAGCGTGGTGATCAGGCCCTGGGCGATGGCGCCCCAGAGGACGGCCTGCCAGGAGCTGAAGCCGTTGGCGATGAGGATCACGGCGATCATGGCCGCCAGGTACAGGGCGACATGCCCGGACATGTAGATGAACTTGAACCGCGTGAACCGCGCCAGGAGCACGTTCACGACCATGCCGAAGAAGAAGATCAGTGCGGCCTGGGAGCCGTAGTCGGTGAGTACCTTGCCGACGATCGCCTCGTTGTTGGGCACGACGCCCTGCACACCGAAAGCGTGCTGGAACATCTCGCCGAACGGAGTCAGGGCGTCGGAAACCACTCCGGCGCCCGCCGCCAGGACAAGGAAGCCGACGAACGCCTTGGTCGTCCCCTTGATGGTGTCGGAGAGCGACTTGCGTTGCAGTAGGAGACCCAGGAGGGCGATCAAGCCGACGATGACGGAGGGTTCGCGGAAGACATCGAGAAGGTTCTGCAGAACGCTGTTCACTGACAACACCTCTCTTCGGGCACGACGAGGCCGTGACTGCGGGGATGGGTGGGTGCCGGACGGGACGGCGAGGGGGCGCACGGCCGGACTGGCTGGTGGTACGGCCCGTTGATCGACGCGAAGAAGAGGGGGGCGCCGAGGGCTGTGGGCCGGAGGCGCGCGGGGCGGCGGCCGGCCGGTGTGTGGTGCGGGCGTTGCCGCCGCGTCGGGATGCGCTGTGTGGGGACGAACGAGTGGGTCCGGGTCAGAGGAGCCCGTGCCGGGTGGCGGCAGCCTTCACCGCGTCGCGCAGTTCGTCCATGTCGATGATGCTGTTCAGCACGACCACGTCGCCCAGTCCCTGGGTGGCGTCCTCCAGGTCCTTCGCGACGAAGAACACGTCGGCGCTGTCCGGTCCGGCGGAGCTGATGTCGGAGTGCTCGACGGTGACGTCCGAGAGCCCCAGCTCACCGACGATGGTCTCGATGTTCATGCGCACCATGAAACTGCTGCCGAGTCCGGTGCTGCACATGGCCAGGAACTTCATTGGGACTCCTCGAACTGAGTGATCAACTTGGCGACATCGGGCGCGGTAGGCGCGTCTCGCAGAGCTTGACGCGTGGGTGCGTCCGACAGGATGCGGGCGAGGGACGCCATGGCGCTCATATGCGCCTCGGCGTCGACCGCCGCGAAGCAGAAATAGAGGTCGACCGCGTGCTCCGGTTGGTCGAGCAACGGGGCGGGCTCGCGCAGCCGGAGCATGGAGATGGCGGTGCGTACGGCCCCGCTCTCGGGCCGCGCGTGGGCCAGGGCGATGCCGTGGCCCAGATCGATGTACGTTCCGCCGGCTTCGATCGACTCCAGCATGGCCTGGACATAGCCGGGGGTGATGTCACCCGCGTCGAGGAGCGGCCGGGCGACCTGGGTCACGGCCTCTCGCCAGGTCAGCTTGTCCTGGGAGAAACGTATCTTCTCCTCGGTCAAAAGATCACTCAGCATGTGCACCTACATGGTTGTTCTCAAGGCCGCTGGGAACGACTACTCGACATCGGCGACGATGTCGAAGGAGAGTTCCGCGGTCTCGGGGAGGAATTTCGACGTGCCGTGGATGACCGGTCTGCCGCCCGGCTCGAAGACACATGAGGTGGCCAGCAGCAGCGGAGACCCCTCGGCCACGCCCAGCAGGGCCGCCTCGCGCCCGTCGCAGATGTGCAGGCCCACGACGATCTCGTTGCGGGCGAGCAGCACATCATGGTGCGCGCGCAGATAAGCGTAGAGCGATGTGGAGGTGAAGTCGGTCGTCAGGACATCCGGGAACCGCTCCTCCTCCACATACGACTCGGCCAGATGGTGCACCACTCCGTTGACCCGGCGCACCCGCTCCAGCCGGATGACCGACGCGGCCCGGCTGATGTCGAGCGCGTCCGCCAGCCGCGCCCCGGCCCGCATACGCTCCTGCGCGACCACCTCGGAGATGACGGTGTGACCCTGGCGGGCCAGCTGCGTATGGAAGCCGGTCACCTCGTTCACGAACCGCTCGCGGTGCTTCAGGTTGTAGCGCGGGCGGGTCACGAAGGTGCCACGGCCGTGCTCCCGCACGAGGTATCCGTCCTGGACCAGCTCGTCCACGGCGCGACGCAGTGTGATGCGGCTCACTTCATACTCCGCGCACAGCACACTCTCGGCGGGCAGCTGTCCACCCACGGGCAGGTCACGGACGCGGCGCAGGAGGTGGTCACGTACTTGCGCGTACTTGTGCCCCGCCATCCCTGATCTCCTCATCGAGTTCATGTGTCATCGAGACGTCATGATGACTACAGGTTGCTGAACGCGTCAATAGTCGCAACCGAAGCGAAATACGAGCACCGGACGGCGCCCATGCACCGGCACACCTCCCCGTGATCTTCCGCTGAGCTGTGAGGTTCCCCTCCCGGCGGATCCCTGGCGCTTACACGGAGATATCGACTACGTTTCCGAAGTCATCATGACGTCATGACCTCTCCAAGGAGTCTCCGTGACTTTCGCAACAGAGCAGACGGCCATGCCCTCGCAAGGCCGGGCCGGGCGCGTGCTCGACGAGGCGGACGAGCGGGCCATCGCCGCGGCGCGAGCCCTGGCGGTGGACGCGGTCGAGGCAGCCGGCTCCGGCCATCCGGGCACCGCGCTGGCTCTGGCCCCCGTTGCCCACCTGCTGTTCCAGCGCCACATACGGCACGATCCCGCGAACGCCTCATGGGAGGGGCGCGACCGCTTCGTGCTCTCGTGCGGGCACGCGAGCATCCTTCAGTACACGCAGCTCTATCTCACCGGCTACGGGCTCGAACTGGACGACCTGCGGCGCTTCCGACAGCTCGGATCCCGCACACCGGGCCACCCCGAGTACGGGCACACCACCGGGGTGGAAACCACAACCGGGCCGCTGGGCCAGGGGGTTGCCACCGCCGTCGGTATGGCCATGGCCCTGAAACGGGACCAGGCCCGGCTGACGGGGGCCGACGCGACCGCGGACGGCGTTCCCGTCCGCACCGTATGGGTGCTGTGCTCCGACGGCGATCTCCAGGAAGGCATCTCCTACGAGGCCGGGGCGCTGGCCGGACGCCACCGCCTGGACAACCTGGTGGTGATCTGGGACGACAACAGCATCCAGATCGAGGGTTCCACGGGCCTGACCACCCGGGAGGACACCGTCGCCCGCTTCGCCGCCCAGGGCTGGTTCGTACAGACGGTGGGTCTCGCCGCCGACGGTGACATCGACACCGACGCCCTCGACACCGCGCTGACCGCCGCCCGTGCGCACACCGGCCGGCCCAGCCTCATCGCCCTGAAGTCGCAGATCGCCTTCCCCGCCCCGAACGCGACCAACACAGCCGCGTCGCACGGCGCGCCCCTGGGCGCGGCCGAAGTGGCCGCGCTCAAGGCGCGGTTGGGCATCGCCGACGAGCCGTTCACCGTACCGGCGGAGGTGTTGCGGCACACCAGGCGTGCCATCTCCCGGGGGGCCGAACTGCACCGCGCCTGGGACACGGCGCTCGCCGAGTGGGCGGCCGCGCACCCCGAGCGTGCCCGGGCCCGCGCACACGCCATCCGGCCCATCGACACCGCCGGGACCGCCGACGCCCTCCCCGTGTTCGAGCCGGGAACCCTCGTCGCACCGCGGGACGCCTCCGGCAAAGTCATCCAGTCCCTGGCCGACGCGCTGCCACGGCTGTGGGGCGGTTCGGCCGACCTCGGCGACAGCAACCGCACGACCATCACCTCCGGTGGTTCGTTCCTGCCGGCCGACGAACCGGCCGACGAACCGGCTGACGAGCCGACCGACGAGGGCAGCGGGCGGGGCCTCCACGGCCGCAATATCCACTGGGGCGTTCGCGAGCACGCGATGGCCGCCGCGCTGAACGGCATCTCCCTCGTCGGCTACGACACCCCGTTCGCCGGCACCTTCCTGGTGTTCAGCGACTACCAGCGGCCCTCCTTGCGGCTCGCCGCCCTCATGAGCCTCCCGGTGGTCCACATCTGGACGCATGACTCCGTGGCCCTCGGCGCGGACGGCCCCACCCATCAGCCGGTGGAACACCTCGCCGCGC
The DNA here is from genome assembly GCF_040302705.1 of Streptomyces sp. NPDC097640. Lineage (NCBI taxonomy): Bacteria > Bacillati > Actinomycetota > Actinomycetes > Kitasatosporales > Streptomycetaceae > Streptomyces > Streptomyces sp. NPDC097640. The sequence continues at coordinate 71,765 of NZ_JBEOSB010000044.1, read as the reverse complement.
TGCGGGCCATGCCGGGTCTGTCGGTGGTCCGCCCGGCCGATGCCACCGAGACCGCGGCCGCCTGGCTGAGCGCACTCGGCCGCCCCGGGCCGGTCGGACTGGTACTGGCCCGCCAGGCGCTGCCCGTACTGCCGACACCGGCCGACGACGTGCGCGAGGGAGTGGCCCGCGGTGCCTATGTGGTGGCCGACACCGACGGCGCCGTGGATGTGGTGCTCCTGGCCAGCGGCAGTGAGGTGCCACTCGCCCTGGAGGCCCGGAACGCGCTCGCCCAGCGGGACGTGGCGGCGAGGGTCGTCTCCGTTCCGTGCAAGGAATGGTTCGCCGAACAGGACGCCGCCTACCGTCACGCGGTACTCCCACCGTCCGTCCGGGCCCGTGTCGTCGTCGAGGCCGCGAGTGCCTTCGGCTGGCACGACCTGCTCGGCGAGTACGGCCGCACCGTGACCGTCGACGGCTTCGGAACCTCCGCACCCGCGGCACAGGCGATGGCCGCGGTGGGCATGACCGAAGACGCCGTCGTAGCGGCCGCTCTGGAATCCCTCTCCGCCGCGAGGTCCTGAACACCGTCGGCGCCCAAGGCCCGAGCGGTAAGGGTGGCCCGCCCTGCGCGCGGCCACGCCCAGCAGTCCGACTCCCTCCCCCAGACAAAGGAGCACCCGCGATGCCCCAGCGTGTCGTCACCATCGGTTCCCGCAGCGGGCTGCACGCCCGACCCGCGACCGCGTTCGTCCAAACCGCCGCCAGGCAGCCGGTCAAGGTGACCATCGCCCGCGACGGCCGGGACCCCGTCGACGCGCGCAGTCTCCTGTCCGTACTGGCACTGGGAGCCGCCCACGGCGACTCGGTGGTGCTGGCCGCCGAGGGGGACGGCGCGGAGGCGGCCCTGGAGGAGCTGGCCGTCCTGCTCACCCGCGACCACGACGCCCAGAAAGAGGGATGACACCCGATTCCGTCGCCCACTGCCCCCGCCCCGCAGTCGCCGACAGCGACAGCAGGGCGGGGCACCGTCGATATCCCCCCGCGAAGCGAGGTCATCGTGAACACGCGCCCACGCCGTGCCCTGCGTGACACCCGGCTCGTCATCTTCGACTGCGACGGAGTTCTGGTGGACACCGAACGCATAGGCCCCGCGATTGTGGCGGAGATGGCCACAGAGGTCGGCTGGCCCCTCACACCCGCGCAGGTACGGCAGCGGTTCCTCGGCAGGCCCGAGTCATATCTGTACGAGCAGGTCCGCTCCCACGCCACCGTCCCCCTCGGTCCCGACTGGCTCGGCGTCTACCGGAACCGGGTCCGCGACGCGTTCGCCGCCCGACCGCACACCATGCCCGGTGTCCGAGAACTGCTGGACTTCCTCGACCTGCGCCAACTCCCCTACTGCGTGGCTTCCAGCGGCAGCCACGAGCGCATCGAACACTCCCTGACGGCCACCGGACTCATCGAACGGTTCACCGGCAAGGTGTTCAGCGCCGATGACGTTCCCCGCGGCAAACCCGCCCCGGACCTCTTCCTCCACGCGGCCCGCAGCCTGGGCTGCCCCCCTGCCCACTGCCTCGTCGTCGAGGACAGCCCGGCCGGCGTGGACGCCGCGCTCGCGGCGGGCATGCCCGCCGTCGGCTACAGCGGCGGTCCCACCGAACCCGGCGTCCTCTCACACGCCACGCTCGGCGTCATCCCGGACCTCACGCACCTCATGGACACCGCGGCCGGCTAAGGAGGCGCTCCTGCGGGCCACGGTCGAGGACACCCGCACGGTCGGCCACGGCCACGGCCTCGGAGTCATCCGGGCTGTGCGCAACGCCTTCACCGAACGCATGGCGGCGCTGGAGGCCTCGAACGGCGAACTGGAAGCCCGCAGGGCGGAGTTCACCGCATCCAGCCTGATAATGGCCGCCCACGAAGGCGACGTGACCAACGGCAAGGTCGAAGCCGGCCAGTCCGTCGGCCTCGTGGGCACCGTCATCCCGGCGGCGGAGATCGTCCGGCGTTGGGTGGAGGAGTACGCGGCGGCCGTAACGGAACTGCCGCGCGTGCGCACCCGGCGCTGAGCCCGCTACTCCTTGACGCCGTCGGGCACCAGGAGAACGGGAATGTCGCTGATGTGTGTCACCGCGTCGCTCACCCGCGGTGTGAACCATGCGGTGAACATGTTTCGCCGATGAGGGGCGATCACCAGCAGGTCCGCCCCCACCTCCCGCACGGTCTCGGTGATGATGCCGGGCACCTCATTGACCGTGCCTGCCGCGAGGTGACCTTCGGAGCGGAGGCCGGCGTCGACAACCGACGCGACCGCGGTGTTGAGCATCTGCTGCGCCGCGTCGGTGTCCTCCAAACGCACCGCGGCGTAGAGCTCGATGTCCGTAACGGCGATGTGGAGAACGTGCACGACGCCACCTGAGGCCTGTGCCAGGCGAGTCGCTGTGCGCAGGGCGACGGCACCGCCTGCGCTGGAATCGACGGCAACCACGATGTTCTGGAACATGAGTCACTCCTTTGAAGGCTGAGATCTTTTCGGCGAGGGACAAGGGGACGCGACGGCGCCTCCCGGGTGGCCGGTCAAAGCGTGGCGACAGCGTCCGCACCGGTCGCGGCCGACACCCCGGCGGAGGGGAAGTGAGGCAGTACCGTTTCGGCGAGTTCCTGGAGAATCTCCTCGACGGGACGGTCACCGGGGCGCAGGTTGAAGGAGACGTGGCTGACACCGAGCCCGCCCATCTCCCGCAGGTGGCCGACCAGGGCCTCGGACCCGGTACGCAAGCCGAGCCGGATCGGGGTCGCGGCGACGGCCGGATCCTCGGTGAGGTCCAGTTGCATGGGGGTGAGGTACGGCTTGGGGGCCCCGGCGGTGAGCTTCTGCCACTCGCGGGTCTTCAGCCGCAACGCGCCCAGGGGCCGAGGGTAGTTGAGGGACGCGTCCGCGTTCCGTGAGATCCACTCCGCGGACTGCTGGGCGTGCCCGGCGATGGCGATGGGGATGGACCGGCCCGTCGGCTTGGGCAGCACCTCGAGATTGCGATCGGCGCCGAGTCCGATGTCGGGCAGGCTGATGCCCTGCCCGCTCGGACGGGTGGCCCAGGCAGCGCGCAGGATCTCCACGCCCTTGCGAAACGTGGCGCCGCGGGCCGCGAAGTCCGCACCGAACAGGGGATACTCCACCGGCCGGTCGCCGCTGGCCAGCCCAAGGATGAACCGACCACCGGAGAGGACGTCGACGGTGGCCGCCGCCTTCGCGACGAGCAGCGGCTGCCTCAGCGGCAGCACGATGGCGGCGGTCCCGAGCACGGCCCGCTCGGTGACTGCCGCCAGATGCCCCAGATGCGTGAACGCCTCGAAGACTGAGCCGGCGTCGCCGAACTGCTCGGGGTCGTACAAGGGAACATCCCGGACCCACAGGCTCGCAAAACCCAAGGTGTCGGCGAGGCGGGCGAGTTCGGCGTGACGGGTCAGGTCAGGGACACCGAAAGGGCGGCCGGAGGCCCGGTCGGCACGCAGGCGCGTGTTGCCCCAGTCGTTGTCGAGGGGAAGCTCAAGCCCCAGAGTCGGCAGACCCGCGGGGTTCACGAGCCGCTCCATGGCAGTGGCAGTGGGAGTGGGAGTGGGAGACATCAGAGGGACTCCTTTCAACGTCGGTAAGGACGGTGCGGATCCGTCCCGCACGGGTCGGTCGGGACGGACTAGTTGAGGGCGTCCGGGTCCGGACCGGTGCGCAGACCGCGGTCGAGGGCGTTGATGGCGGCCATCTCGTCGTCCGACAGAGCGAAGTCGAAGACGTCGAGGTTTTCGCGAATGCGGGCGGGCGTAACAGACTTGGGGATGACGATGCAGCCGAGCTGAAGGTGCCAGCGCAGAACGACCTGCGCGGGCGACTTGCCGTGCCGCGCGGCGATGGTGGTGATCGGCTCATCGCCCAGGACGGCGCCCTGCGCGAGCGGACTCCACGCCTCCGTGGCGATGCCGAGTTCCGCGTGCAGGGCGCGCAGCTCGTTCTGCTGAAGGCCGGGATGCAGCTCGATCTGGTTGACGACCGGCACCAGGTCGGCGCCTTCCAGCAGGCGCCTCAGGTGCGCCGGCTGGAAGTTGGACACGCCCGCGGCCCTGATCCGCCCGTCGGCAGCCCGCTTCTCGATGGCCTTCCACGACTCCCGGTACAGGTCACGGGCGGGGGTCGGCCAGTGGATCAGGTAGAGGTCGACGTAGTCCAGGCCCAGCTTGTCCAGGCTGGCGTCGAAGGCCTTGAGCGTGGCGTCGTATCCCTGGTCGGCGTTCCACAGCTTGGTGGTGATGAACAGGTCTTCGCGAGCGATGCCGGAGCCGGCGAGGGCCTTGCCGACTCCCGATTCGTTGCCGTAGATCGCGGCGGTGTCGACAGAGCGGTAGCCGGCCTCGAGGGCGGTCGTGACAGCTGCGGCCGTCTCGGCGTCGGGGACCTGGAAGACGCCGAAGCCGAGCTGGGGGATCTCGACGCCGTTGTTGAGGGTGACGGTGGTGGGGGTGCTCATGGTGTGTTGCTCACTCGGTTCGTAGTGTTCGGGTTGTGGTCAGGCCGGGCCTGCCCGGGGTCAGTGGCCGATCGGGACGGCGGTCCGCCGAGCCTGCGTGGAGCCGGCCACGACGTCGCCGGAGGCCAGGCGCCTGCGACGGTCGAGGAACGCGGCGAGGAAGGACAGCAGCAGGGCGCTGCCGGAAAGCAGGGCACCGACCCAGTTCGGCGAGGTGTAGCCGAGCCCCGCTGAGATCACCACGCCACCGAGCCAGGCGGCCAGTGCGTTGCCCAGGTTGAAGGCGCCGATGTTGGCGGCGGAGGCCAGGGTCGGGGCGGCCGAGGCCTGGTCGAGGACCCACTTCTGGAGCGGCGGCACCGTGGCGAAACCGAGCGCGCCGATCAGGGTGAGGGTGATCGCGGCGAGGACCTTGTTGTGGGCGGTGGCGGTGAACAGCAGCAGCACTGCGGCCAGGGCTGCCAAGGTGGTGAAGAGCATCGGCATCAGGGCGCGGTCGGCGAACTTGCCGCCGAGCAGGTTGCCGAGGAACATGCCGACGCCGAACAGGACGAGCAGCCAGGTCACAGCGGCCTCGGGGTAGCCGGCCACCTGGGTCATCATCGGGGTGATGTAGGTGATCGCCGCGAAGACACCGCCGTAGCCGAGGACGGTCATCGCCATGGCGAGCCAGACCTGCACGTTCTTGAAGGCGGCGAATTCGGCGCGGACGTTTCCGGCCTTGGGTCTGCCCTGCTCGGGGACGAGCTTGGCGACGCCGAGGAGACCGATGATGCCGAGGGCGGCGACGACGATGAAGGTGACGCGCCAGCCGACGACCTGCCCGATGTAGGTGCCGCCGGGGACGCCGATGACGTTGGCCACAGTCAGGCCCATGAACATCAGGGAGATGGCGGAGGCCTTCTTCTCCGGAGCCACCAGGTCGGCGGCGACCACGGAGCCGATGCCGAAGAACGCTCCGTGGGCGAGCGAGGCGACGATCCGGCCGATCAGCATGACTCCGAAGCTGGGCGCGAGGGCCGAGAGGGCATTGCCCACGACGAACAGGCCCATGAGGAACATGAGCATCTTCCTGCGGGACACCTTGGTGCCGAGCACGGTGAGCAGCGGGGCACCGATGACGACGCCGAGGGCGTAGCCGGACACCAGCAGGCCGGCGGTGGGGATGCTGACGCCGAAGTCGTTTGCGACCTGGGGCAGCACGCCCATGATCACGAATTCGGTGGTGCCGATCCCGAAGGCCCCGATGGCCAGGGCCAGGAGCGCGAGAGGCATGGGGAGAGATACCTTCCAAGCGATTGCGTTAGACGCTTACAGTCGCCCACAATAATTGCACGCGCGGGCTACATGCAAGCGAGGGATAATGTAGTTTGAATTTGCCATCGTGTGCAATTATTGATAGCGCGAGGCAGGCCCGCCGACGAAGGAGGCTCCTGTGACTGCCACCGACCCAGCCCTTTCCGCTCTGGCCCAGGGCTGGTACGCCCTCTCCGTGCTTCACGGCACGATCGAGGCCCACCTCGAACGCGCTCTGGGAACCGATCACGGCCTGAGCGCCCGCGAGTACTCGCTACTCGACGTGCTCAGCCGACAGCACGACGGAGACGGAGGGCATCTCCAGATGAAACAGGTCGCCGACGCGGTCGTCCTCAGCCAGAGCGCCACCACCCGCCTGGTCACCCGCCTCGAGGACCGCGGCCTGCTGTCCCGCTACCTGTGCCCCACCGACCGCCGCGGGATCTACACCAACGTCACCGACGCCGGCATGGAGCTGCTTGAGGCGGCCCGTCCCGCACACGACACCGCCCTGCGTGCGGCACTCGCGGAGGCAGCTCGGGATCCCAGGCTGGAGCCGCTGGTCCGGGCGGTGCGGTCGCTGCCCACCCGGGTCGCTGTCGCCACCTGAAAGGGGCGCGCCCCGCGTCATTGACCGGAGGCTCGCCGGGACGAATCCTCCCGAAGCGGACCGCTTCAACAAGCGTTACGGTTGCGACAAGCGCCAGGCCGAGGACCATGCCCAACAGGCGGGGCAGCACCGGAGCTTGGCGTTTACACGGTCCGATAGACGGCCGATGAAGGGGCCCATCGTGGCGGCGACGAGCGCCATGGGCGCGGTGAGGAGCCCGGCCTGTGTGGGTGTGAGACCGAGGGTGGTCTGGAGGTGGAGGACGAACGGCAGGAACATGCCGGTCGTGGAGAAGCCGAGGGCCGCCAAGGCCGTAGGTGACGAGCAGCTTCCCTTCGTCACGCATCTTGTAGCCGGTGTTCAGGCAGTCCACGACGTTGCGGCCGAGCCGGTCCACGGCTGCGGCCACCAACCCGTCGTACGAACCTCTCTCATCGCGAAGCCACGGGCCCGGCTTCGGCCGGGTCATCGGGTCGGTGGCGTCCGACACCCCCCTGTCATCGGCTCAGCCGATGATGTGGCCCCCGACACACGCGGCCGCGCTCCGCACGTCCTCGCGTTGCCGCTCCGGAGACGACGTGGCGAGGTTCATCCGCTGACGATGGCAGGTTTGGCCAGGTCACGGACCCGGCGCACGATCGCTGAGTAGGTCACCGTCCGTCGGTGCAGGCAGGTATCTCGGCGACTTCCGCGTCCGAGATCAGCTCGCCGGTGTCGGGATCGAGGACCGCCCTCGGATAGCGGATCGGCTTCCACGCATGGCCGGGAACGGCGGCGCTGGTCCGCTTGATCGAGGGGTTCATCCCCATACGGATCGAGAAGTGGGTTCCGGCCCGGCGGCAGGCGGCCACCACGTCGGCGTTGTAGAACTCCGTGTCCGCACGCAGGACACGGAGTCAGCCTCGTCGCGGCTCCCGCACCACCGCGATGTCTCCCGGTGCCAGCGTCACCGAACCCGGCACAGCCTTGCCCGTCAGGAGTTCCACCGCGTCCTCGGCGACGGTCACCTTCCCGCCGTTGCCTGCGTGGTCGATCAGGAAGAGGTAGTCCGCGGAAGGTGACCGGCGGCGCACCACTTCCACACCCTCCGGTGCCGTACGGACCGACGCCACGCCCGCCTCTGTGCGGATACGGGTCAGCAGGGACGCGAGGGTGGCCGGGTCCGGGCGTGTGGCCAGGTACCAGGTCGCGCCGGCACCGTGCGTGTGCCGTGTGACGGCCGGTGCATCCCTCAGCGGTCCCTCCCTGTACGACAACACCGCCTCCGCACCTTCCAGCCGCAGGCGCTCCGACCACAGCGACCCCGTACCGCCCCCGCTCAGTGCCACCGACTCACCGGGCTGCAAGGGGAAGAGCTCGTCCGACCGGACCCCCAGCGCCTCCCGGAACGCTCCCGGGTAACCCCCCAGCCGCACATGGCAGTTCTCGTCCACGGCCCCGCTGTGGAAGCCGACGGCCAGCGTGCCGCCGCGCTCCGCGAAACCGATGAGGTTGACCGCACCCGCGTCGTCGACCAGGTACAGACTGGGGGCCAGGACCAGACGGTACGACGACAGGTCAGCGTCCGGCCGTATGAAGTCCACAGCGACGCCTGTGCGCCACAGTGGCTCGTACCAGGCGCGAACCAGTTCCTCGAAGCGGAGCTCGGAGCTGGGTTGGGCCGGAAGCTCCATGGCCCAACGGGTGTTCCAGTCCCAGACGATGGCCACGTCGGCCGTGCCTTCGCTCCGCCGCACCTCCGCCAACGCCGCGAGATCGGCGCCCAGCCGGACCACGTCACGCCAGATCTGGCTGTCGGTACCGGCGTGCGGGACCATCGCCGAGTGCCACTGCTCGGCGCCCGCCCTCGACTGCCGCCACTGGAAGTAGGCGATGCCGTCCGCGCCGTGCGCCACGTGCGCCAGTGCGTTGCGGCGCAACTCCCCGGGTCGCTTGGCCCTGTTGACGTGCTGCCAATTCAGCGCGCCCGTGGAGTGCTCCATCAGGAACCAGGGGCCACCCGCCAGCGACCGCATCAGATCGCCGCTGAGCGCGAGGTCGATCTCCGGCTCGGGGTCGTCGGACATGAGGTAGTGGTCGTTCGCCACGACGTCCAGTTCGGGGGCCCAGCGCCAGTAGTCCAGCGGGTCGGAGCCGCGCATCACGATGAAGTTGGTTGTCGCGGGGGTTTGCGGGGCCGCCGCCCGCAGGACGTCCCGTTCGGCCGTGTACAGCGACAGCAGTTCGTCCGAGCAGAAGCGGCGCCAGTCCAGCAGGTGCGTCGGGTTGGAGCCGGCGCCGCTCGCGCGCGGGGGCAGGATCTCGTCCCAGTCGTAGTACCACTGGCTCCAGAAGGTGGTGCCCCAGGCGTGGTTCAGGGCCCCCAGATCGTCGTCGTACTTCTCCCGCAACCAGCGGCGGAACGCCTCCGCGCTGATGTCGCAGTAGCAGGTCCTGTTGTGGCAGCCGTACTCGTTGTGGACGTGCCACATGGCCACCGCCGGGTGTGCCGCGTACCGCTCGGCCAGAGCGCCGGTGATGCGCAGGGCGGCCTCGCGGTAGGCGGAGCTCGACGGACAGAACGTCTGACGGCTGCCGTACGACAGCCGGCGGCCGTCGACGTCGACCGGCAGCGCCTGCGGGTGGGCTCGGTAGAACCACGCCGGCGGGGCCGCGGTCGGGGTGGCGAGGTCGGCGGCGATGCCGTTGTCCTGGAGGAGGTCGAGGATCCGGTCCGTGCGCGAGAAGTCGTACACGCCCTCGGACGGTTCCAGCAGCGCCCAGGAGAAGATGCCGACGCTGACCATGTTCACACCCGCCTCGCGCATCAGGCGCATGTCCTCGGCCCAGACCTCCTGGGGCCACTGTTCGGGGTTGTAGTCGGCTCCGTAGGCGATGCCAGGGAGTGAGAGTTCGGGTTTCGCGGTCACTGACGGTCCCTTGTGTGTCACTTGAGTCCGGACGTGGCGGTGCCGGCGACGAAGCTGCGCTGCAGGATCAGGCTGGTGGCGACGACGCGCCAGGACTGGGGGAGGAAGATCCGCCAGAAGATGCGGATCTGCCGCGCAGGGAGGCACGACGAGAGGAGGAAGAGGCGGCAGCCCGGTTCTTCGGCCGTGCGGCGTAACGCCCCGAAACGCCTGTCTGCGGAAATCGGTTCCGGACAACCTCGGCGAACGCTAGGACTGGCCGTCACACGGTGTCAAGGGGGCGGAATGCCCATATGAGAACCAAGACTTTCTTGTACCGAGCCCCGCCGACGACAGCCTTGACGCAGCCCTCTTGACTCCCCCGGTCTTCCAGTGGCAGCGTTTTTGTATCGCTACAAGAAACCGGTTGTTTACCAGTATGCCCCCTCGAACGGGGCCGTCATGAACGGGAACCGCTGCACCCCCCCTGTCGGCACCCCTCAACGCAACGCCCCTCGCAGCCCCCTTCGCACCGCGCCCGCACACCTAAGCAGGAGTACGTCCGTGCCCAACGCCCCGACCGGCTCAGCCGCGGTGACTGCCCCGGCGGCGCCGTGGCAGCCACGTGACAAGCCCAGACGCTCACCATCATGCGAAGTGGAGCCGGAGCCGTATGGACGACCGACTGACGACTTTCACCCCCGGAAAGGGCCGACGGCCGCCCCGGGCCGCTTTCCGCTCGGACGCCCCCTCAATGGTCCTGGACGGAGACTGGAGGTTCCGGCTGTCGGCGTCGCCCGCCCAGGCCCCCACCGGCATCGAACTGTCGGCCTTCGACGACTCCGGATGGGACGAACTGCCCGTCCCCGCCCACTGGCAGCTGCACGGCCACGGCACCCCCGTCTACACCAACGTCGCCTATCCCTTCCCTCTCGATCCTCCGTACGTCCCGGACGACAACCCCACCGGTGACTACCGGCGCACCTTCGACTTGCCCGAGGAGTGGGGCGACCTCGGAGCGGTCCTGCGCTTCGACGGGGTGGACTCCTGCTTCACCGCCTGGCTCAACGGGCGGGAGCTGGGCTGGTCCACCGGCAGCCGACTGCCCACCGAGTTCGACGTCACCGGGATCCTCCGGCCGGGCCGCAACCTCCTCGCGGTCCGCGTCCACCAGTGGTCGCCCGGCAGCTACCTGGAAGACCAGGACATGTGGTGGCTCTCCGGGATCTTCCGCTCCGTCATGCTCCTCAGCCGTGCTCCGGGGGCGCTCGACGACTTCTTCGTCCACGCGGACTTCGACCACTCCACCGGCCATGGCACCCTGCGCGTCGACACCTCCGCACCCGCCCGGCTGACCGTCGAGGAACTCGGCCTGCGTGACGTACCCGCCCAGGGTCCGTACGACATCGGGGCCGTCGAGCCCTGGTCGGCCGAGATCCCCCGGCTGTACGCCGGTGAGCTGCGCGCCGGCGGCGAGACGATCCCGCTGCGGATCGGTTTCCGTACCGTCTCCATCGAGGACGGAGTGTTCAAGGTCAACGGCCGGCCCGTGCTGCTCCGCGGCGTCAACCGGCACGAGTTCCATCCCGACCACGGGCGCGTCCTCGACGAGACGACCATGCACGAGGACATCGTCCTGATGAAGCGCCACAACATCAACGCGGTCCGCACGAGCCACTACCCGCCGGACAGCCGCTTCCTGGAGCTGTGTGACGAGCTCGGCCTGTGGGTGATGCTGGAGTGCGACCTGGAGACCCACGGCTTCTCCCTGATGGGCGACTGGCGCGGCAATCCCAGTGACGATCCCCGCTGGCGTGAGGCGTACCTGGACCGCATGGAGCGAACCGTCGAGCGGGACAAGAACCACCCCAGCATCGTCATGTGGTCGCTCGGAAACGAGGCCGGTGACGGCCGCAACCTCCAGTCCATGGCCGCATGGGCCAAGCGGCGCGACCCGGATCGGCCGCTCCACTACGAGCACGACTGGGGCAGTCGCTACACCGATGTCTACAGCCGCATGTACACCTCCCACGAGGAACTCGACACCATCGGCCGCCGCGCGGAGGAGCCGCTTCCCGACCCGGCCGCTGACGCGCGGCGGCGCGGCATGCCGTCCGTCGTCGTCGAGTACGCCCACGCCATGGGCAACGGCCCCGGCGGACTCGTCGAATACCAGCGGTTGTTCGAGAAGTACGAGCGCTGCATGGGCGGCTTCGTCTGGGAGTGGATCGACCACGGCCTGCGCCAGGACAGCCACTTCGCCTACGGCGGCGACTTCGGGGAGGAACTGCACGACGGCAACTTCGTCTGCGACGGGCTGGTGTTCCCCGACCGCAGCCCTTCGCCGAGCCTGAACGAGTACAAGAAGGTCGCGGAGCCGGTACGGATCACCATGGCGGAAGCCATGGAGATCGCCAACCTCCACGACTTCCGGGATCTCTCCCACCTGGTCCTTACCTGGTCCCTGGAGCAGGAGGGCGAGCGGACCGCCTCCGGGACCCTGCCGCTCCCGCCCGTCCCCGCGGGCAGCCCTCCGGTCCGGCTGCCGTACCCCGCCACGGACACCTCTGGCGTGCTCACCGTCAGTGCCGTCCTCGCCAGGGACGAGAGCTGGGCACCGGCCGGCCACGAGGTCGCCTGGGCCCAGCGGATCCCGGAGCCGGTCCCGGTTCGCCGAGCGACCCGCGCGTCCATGCCCGACCTCGGGCTGTTCGACTCCCGCACCGGCCGCCTGACCCGGATCGGGGACCTGCCCGTCACCGGCCCCCGACTCGACCTGTGGCGGGCACCGACCGACAACGACCGTCTCGGCCATGACCCGGTGGCCGACACCTGGCGGAGCATCGGCCTGGAACGCCTGCACCATCGCCTGATCGACATCGACGCCGAGGACGACACGGTGGTCGTACGCACCCGGGTCGCCCCCGCCGCCACCGACCTCGGCATGTACGCCACCTACCGCTGGCAGACCACTGACGACGGCCTCCGCCTCACCCTTCAGGTCGATCCGGACGGGGACTGGCAGGACACCCCGCTGCCCCGCCTTGGTCTACGGCTGGCCCTCCCCACCTGGATCGACCACGTCACCTGGTACGGGCTGGGCCCCGGAGAGGCATACCCGGACAGTCGCCTCGCCGCCCGCCTGGGCCGCCACAGCAGCTCGGTCGACGCCCTTCAGACGCCGTACGTCTTCCCACAGGAGAACGGCAGCCGAGCCGACGTCCGCTCGGCGGAGCTCACCGGCCCGCATGGCGGACTACGCGTCACCGGCACCCCCACCTACCACCTGACCGCCCGCCGCTGGAGCAGCGAGGACCTCGACACCGCCCGGCACACCGACGAACTCCGCCCCGGTGCCGGCGTCCACGTCAACGTCGACCTCGCCCAGCACGGACTGGGGTCCGCCGCGTGCGGCCCCCGCGTCCTGCCGCACTACCGGCTGACCGCCCGGCCTGCCACCTTCGCCGTCACCTTCTCGGAGACATCCGGCAGGTGATCGCCGAGTCGCCACCTACTTCTGGGGCAGCGGCCAGAACTGCGCGTACAACGAGCAGACCGTGATCTCCGACTCCGGCCGCGGGCGGATCCGTCCGGTGTGGGCGATGCGCCACGTCCACTACTACGGACGCCTGGGCCGGTACAGCTCGCTCACGGCCGTTCCCGGGACCGGCGCCGGCCGGTGGGAAGAGGCACCGGATCGGCGCCGGGGACGACGGTGTTGGACACGCTTCCGATGCCTTCCACGGTGAGGGTGACGGTGTCGCCGGGCTTGAGCGGCGGTGGTGTCTGCTGGCCGCGTACGCCCCACAGTTCGGCCAGGCAGCCGCCGTTGCCGCAGGTGCCGGAGCCCAGGACATCGCCGGGCATCACGCGCGTACCGCGGGAGGCGTAGGCGACCATCTCCTCGAATGTCCAGCTCATGTTGGACAGCAGATCCTGGCCGACGACCTCGCCGTTGACCTCGGCGCTGAGCGCCAGCCGCAGGAAGCCGTCGTCGTCGCGGTACGGCTCCAGTTCGTCGGCGGTCACCACATAGGGCCCGAGAGTGGTGGCGGTGTCCTTTCCCTTGCAGGGGCCGAGGCCGACTTTCATTTCGGCGGACTGCAGGTCGCGGGCGGACCAGTCGTTGAAGACGGTGTATCCGATGATGTGGTCGCGGGCCTGCTCGGGAGTGAGGTCGTGGCCTTCCCGTCCGATGACCGCGGCGACCTCCAGCTCGAAGTCCAGGACCGCGGAGCCGGGTGGCACCGGAATGTCGTCGTGAGGGCCGTACGCGGCGTGCGGGTTGGTGAAGTAGAAGGTCGGGGCGGCGTACCACTGTTCGGGGACGCCGACACCACCCTGCACGGACCGTCGTACGCCCTCCACGTGCTCCTCGAAAGTCACGAAGTCCCGTATCGACGCAGGCTGGAGGGGAGGTAGCAGCCGGACCTCGGAGATGTGGGGGCCGGGTGGCGCGTCGAGCGCCCCTGCGCCCGCGGCAAGGAGTCCGGGCGCGCCTTCGGCCTGCGACAACAGAGCGGTGAGCGACGTGACGCCCGGCAGGGACAGGAGCGTGCCGTCGTCCTCCACAACGGCCACTCGGCGGCGGTGCTGGTGTTCGTAAGCGGCGAAACGCATGGTGCGGCTCCTGGCGGGCTGGGCCCGAGGACGCGGCGCTTGTGCACTCAGGGCAGTTGACAGGGGCGCCGCGCCCCGGGAGTCCGGGTGGGATCAGACCGGTGGGGCGACGAAGACGCCCCGGTCGACGTCGTTGAACGACTCCTTCGCGACGATCTCGTTCATCGGGTTTGCGGTGCCCCACTGGTCGGTGACCTCGGGCTGGGAGAAGTCGTAGACGTGCGGGTGCCAGGTGTCCTCGTCCAGCAGCTCCAGCTCGGTCGTGTACTCGACGGTGTTGCCGTGCGGGTCCAGGAAGTAGGTGAAGGTGTTGTCGCCCGCCATGTGGCGTCCCGGGCCCCAGACCTTCTTGAAACCGGCCCGCATCACCCGCCCGGAGCCGCGCATGTACTCGTCCAGGCCGCGCATCTCGAAGGAGATGTGGTGCAGGGCAGTGTGCGGGCCCTGCGCGATGGCCATGGAGTGGTGCTGGTTGCTGATCCGCATGAAGTGCATGACCTCGCCCATGTGCGGCGAGCTGAGCGAGTCGGAGAGCCGGAAGCCGAGGTGACGCTCGTACCACTCCCGAGTCACGTTCAGATCCGGGGAGTTCAGGACGACGTGCGACAGCTTGACCGGGATGGACTCCTTCTCCTCGATCTTGCGGTGCTTCCTGACCTCGACGTCGGCCGAGACCTCGATGGTGCGTCCATCGACGTCGAAGAAGCGGAAGCCGTAGCCGCCGCCTGGCGTCTCGACCTTGCCCGGCTGGGAGATCAACCGCACGCCATCCGCCAGGAGTTGCTCGGCGAGCGCGTCCACGTCGGCCGACGAAGCGGCGCCGTAGGAGACAAGGTCCAAGCGCTTCTCGTCGGCCTTGCGCAGCCGCACGACGTACTGCTCGGGGCTGCCCTCGGCGGCGAGGAAGGAGATCCCCGAGTCCTCTGCGACCTTGGTCAGGCCCCAGACGCCGGCGTAGAAGTCGAGCTGCTTGTCGTAGTCGGGCACGGCGAGGTCGACGTGGCGCAGATGGGTGAGCAGACGGGCGCTCATGACAGGATTCTCCTCAGTCGAGGGTGAGGTTGAGCAGTGCGGCGGCATTGCCGCCACGTACGGCGTCGAAATCGGCGGCCGGCAGACGGGCGGCGCGCAGTGCGGCGACCGGGCCCTCGGTGCCCATGTCGAAGGGGAAGTCCGATCCGAGGCAGACTCGGTCGGGGCCGGCCACGCGAATGAGTTCCCGCAGGACGTGCGGGTCGTGGACGAGAGAGTCGAAGTACAGGCGCTTCAGATAGCTGCTGGGCAGGTGCGCGCAGTCCGCGCCCGCGTCGGACCGCGCGGACCAGGCGTGGTCGGAGCGGCCGATGTGGGTGGG
Organism: Streptomyces sp. NPDC097640; assembly: GCF_040302705.1. NCBI lineage: Bacteria > Bacillati > Actinomycetota > Actinomycetes > Kitasatosporales > Streptomycetaceae > Streptomyces > Streptomyces sp. NPDC097640. Next base: position 56,495 of record NZ_JBEOSB010000044.1, on the reverse strand, counting down.
CAGATAGCCACCGCCGTGTGCGGCGATCAGCTTCAGACCGGGGTGGCGGTCCAGGACACCGGAGAAGATCAGCTGGGAGAGGGCGATGGCGTTCTCCACCGGCTGACCCACGGTGTTGGACAGGTACCACTGGTCGAGCCGCTCGTCGAGCGTGCAGCCGAAGGGGTGCACGAAGAGCACTGCGCCGGTCTCCTCGGCTCGCGACCAGAAAGGTTCGTACGCCGGGTCGGACAGCTCACGGCCCGGGGCGTGGCTGGAGATCTCCACCCCGCTCAGCCCCTGTTCCAGGGCGTGGTCGAGGGCACGTACCGCGAGCTGGGGATGCTGGAGGGGTACGAGGCCGAGTCCGCGCAGCCGTTCGGGGGCGGCCGAACAGTGCGCCGCAGTCGCTTCGTTGGCGAGCAGGCACACCTTCTCGGCCGTCTCCTCCTCCGCCCAATAGTGGTAGTGGGACGGCGAAGGGCTCACCAGCTGCACGTCCACGCCCTGCGCGTCCATCGCGGCCAGCCGCACGGCGACGTCGGTCAACTTCGGGATGCGCCGGCGCACCATGGGCCCGTTGACGGCAAGGGCCGCGGGGCCGTTGCGCCGAGCGTCCAGGGCTTTCGCCGCGGCCAAGCCCGGCAGACCGTCCACCAGTGCGTCGACCTCGGGCAGCAGGACGTGGGCGTGTACGTCGACAGTGGGCGTGGTCACGGCAATTCCTTCAGGAGGTTCATCGTGCGGCTGATCAGACCGGGCACGTCGGCGTCCCGGACACCGTCAAGCTGCCACTGCCCGATCTGCACCGACGCCTCGACGACGGTCCGCACCCGGGGGATACGGCGCTCGTAGTACGCCTGGAAGAGGTCGTCACCCCAGTCGCGGCCACTGGTGAGCAGCTCGGCGAGGACGGATGCGTCCTCCAGGGACTGGGCCGCGCCCTGGGCGATGGTCGGCGGGCAGCAGTGGGCGGCGTCTCCGACGAGGACGACCCGGCCGCGATGCCACGAGCCCTCCACCAGCAGCTGGTCGAACCAGGTGTAGTTGACCTGCGCCGGGTCGGTGATGTGCTCGACGATCTCGGGCCACACCCCGCCGTACACCCGCGCCAGTCGGCACATCTCGTCCGCATAGGTCTCCGGCGGGATCGTGGCGCGGTCGCGGTTGGCCTCGACGACGTACGCGTAGATGGTGTTCTCGCCGGTCGGGCAGTAGCCGGCGATGTAGGCCGGGCCACCGTAGGCGAGGTCGGTGCGGGTGACGCCCGCGGGGCGCGGGGCGGGGGCCCGCCAGATGGCCATGCCGGTCGGCTCCGGTTTGTCGGCGATACCGATCGCGGCGCGGGTGGCCGAGTTGAGGCCGTCGGCGGCAATCACCAGGTCGTAGCGGCCCCGCGTGCCGTCGCTGAAGTCGACCGAGACGCCGTCGGCGTGCTGCTCCAGGGCCCTGGCGGTGGTGCCGAGTCGGACGGCGGCGCCGGAGGCGCGGACCGCGTCGATGAGGATCTGCTGGAGCCGGGGCCGCCGCATACCGAGCGTGGCGGGGAGGTCCTCGCCGCCGGTGCGGATGTCCTCGTTCTCGTGGATCACGGTGCCATCGGGGGCGGTCACGCCGAGCGAGCCGAAGCCGTACCCGGAGGCGGACACCTCGTCCCACACGCCGAGCTCGCGCAGCACGCGCAGGGCGTTGCCCTGGAGAGTGATGCCGGAGCCGGTGGTGGCGTTCCAGTCGGCCTTGGCCTCGACGAGGTCCACAGGGAGGCCGGCGCGGCGCAGCAGGATGGTCGCCGCGTTACCGGCAGCACCGCCGCCTACGACGAGGACTCTGCGGGGTGTGGTCATGGGTAACTCCCTTGTCCTGCCGGTTATTTGACGGCGATCGGGTTGACCGGGGAGCCGACGGCCCCGGTGATGGGCAGGGGCGCGGCGGTGAGCCAGAAGGCGTACACGCCGTCGGCCGCGCAGTCGGCGGCGAGCGCGTCGAGGTCCCACATCTCGCCGATGAGCAGACCCATGTTGGGGATGGCGACCTGGTGCAGCGGCTGGAAGGCGCCCTCGAACTCGTTCGGCCGCACCTCGAAGCCCCAGGTGTCGGTGGCGATCGCGGCGATCTCCGTACGGTGCAGCCAGCCGGCCGAGGTGAAGGACAGTCCGGGCGAGTCGCCGCCCGCGTACTCGCCCCAGCCCTCACGTCGGGCCCGGGCCAGCCGTCCGGTGCGGACCGCGACGATGTCACCCCGGTCCACGGTCACACCGTGCGCCTCGGCCGTGTCGGCCAGATGCTCCTCGGTGATGGCGAAGCCGTCGGGCAACTCGTCCTGCTCGCCGATCACCCGGCCCACGTCGAGCAGGACGCCGCGCCCGGCAATGTACGGCGCCATGTGCTCGATGCCGGTGACGAGGTCGCCGTCGGAGGTCACGGTGCGCGCCGCGTCCCGTCCGTTCCAGGCCCGCCCGTGGTCGAAGATGTGCCCGAGCCCGTCCCACTGCGTGGAGCACTGGAGCGGCATCGCAATCACGTCGTCGGCGCCGCCGATACCGTGCGGGAAGCCCTGGTTGCCGAGGGCCGCGTCGGTACCGGTGTCGAGCATGGTGTGCACCGGGTTGGTGCGTCGTCGCCAGCCCTTCTGCGGGCCGTCCATGTCGAAGGACTGCGACAGCGAGAAGCTCACGCCCCGCCGCACCAACGCGGCCCCCTCCCGGCGCTTGGCCTCGTCGAGGAAGTTGAGCGTGCCGAGCACGTCGTCCGCGCCCCACCGCCCCCAGTTGGAGAACGCCTTGACGGCCTCGGCGATCGCGGCCTCGGGGTTGTGACGGTCCAGGGTCACGGCGCGGCCTCCGCCACACAGCGGGTGCGCTGCGCACCGAGCCCGGCGACCGAGCCTTCCATGACGTCGCCGTGGCGCAGCAGCCGTCCCCAGTGCATGCCATTGCCGGCCGGGCTGCCGGTGAGCACCAGGTCGCCGGGCAGGAGCTGCGCGGTCTGCGAGGCGTACGCCACCATCCGCGCCACCTTGAAGATCATGTCCTTGGTGGACTCGTCCTGCATGGTCTCGCCGTTGAGCTTGAGCGTGACCCGCAGGTCGTCAGGGTGCGCGATCGACTCGGCCGGGACGAGCCACGGGCCGATCGGGGTGAACCCCGGGGCGTTCTTGCTGCGCAGCCAGTCCGTGCCGATCTGAGGCATGTCCCGGCGGAAGACGGCGGCTCGATCGGTCACATCGTTGGCGATGGTGTACCCGGCGATGTGCTTCGGCGCCTCCTCCACCGATATCTGATAGGCGGCCCGGCCGATGACGACCGCCAGCTCCAGCTCCCAGTCCGGCTGTTCGGCCCAAGCGGGCAGGACGAGGTCGTCGTACGGGCCGGTGATCGCACTCGGCAGCCCGATGAAGACGTATGGCAGGTCCTCCGCGGCTCGCCGGTCCATGAGCTCTGCCGCCTCCGCGCGGCGTTCCGCAGCAGGCCGGTCGTCACCGGGGGCGCGGTGGGCCACATGCAGGTCGATCACGTGCTGGCGGTAGTTCGCACCCGACTGGAACACCTGCCGCGGTGCGATGGGCGCGTGTACGTGGAGGCCCGCTATGCGCGTGCGATGGAGGGCGCTGTCGGCTGCCAGTGTGCGCAGCTGCGGCAGGGTCGTCTCCCAGCGATCCAGCACGTCCAGCACGGTCAGCCGTTCGTCGCCGAAGGCATCTCGTAGGTCGAGCGCCCGGCCGTCGGGTGTGACGAGGGAGGGGAAGGCGGGCTCGTCCGGGGCCGAGAGCGTGGCGAGGGCGAATGGTCCGGCGAAGAGCGCGGAGGCGGGTTGGGGTTTCACGGACATGTCCTCCCTATTGCGATGTGACCAATCTGGACCCCACGCCAACAATCAGGGAAATCGATGTTATAAATGATCAGTATCCGTTCAATTTATTTTCCCTGGTCATTGCTGTACCGCTGAGGGGAAGTCCGTGATTCTGGCCCGCCTCGACCTCAATCTCGTTGTCGCGCTGCGCGCGCTGCTCGAAGAGCGCAACGTCACCCGAGCCGGCCAGCGAGTCGGGCTGAGCCAGCCCGCGATGAGCGCGGCCCTGGCCCGGCTGCGCCGCCACTTCGACGATGACCTGCTCGCCCGCGTCGGCGGCCATTACGAGCTCACCGCCCTCGGCCAGGTCTTGCTCAACCGCACTTCCACGGCCTATGACGTGTTGGAACGCCTGTTTACCAGCCAGGCTGAATTCGACCCGGCCAAGGAGACCCGCGAGTTTAAACTGATCACGTCGGACTACGCCGTCGCCGTCTTCGGCGCCGAACTCGCCCGCGTCGTGCACGAGGAGGCGCCCGGCATCCGGCTGCGCTTCACCCAGACCCCGCCCACCGTGGTCGACGACACCGCCACACTGCTGAGCACCGCCGACGGCCTGCTCATGCCGCACGGCATCATCAGCGACTTCCCCGCCACCGACCTCTACGACGACCGCTGGGTGTTTCTCGTCTCCGACGATCACCCGAGCGTCGAGGACCGCCTCACGCGTGAGGACCTGTCCCGGTTGCCCTGGGTCACCTACCAGCGCACCTACGACGCCCCCGCGGTGCGCCGGCTCGGCATGCTCGGCATCGAACCGCGTGTGGAGGTCTCCGTCGACAGCTTCCAGCTGCTGCCTCTCCTGGTGGCCGGCACACGGCGGATCGCCTTGGTGCAGGCGCGCCTGGCTCGTTTGCTGGCGCCGCTCGCCGCTGTGCGGGTGGTGGAGCCACCGTACGAGACCATTCCGCTACGGGAGGCACTGTGGTGGCACCCGGTGCACACCCACGACGCCGCCCACATCTGGCTGCGCGAGACGAGCGCGCGGGTGGGCAGGCGTCTGGGGACCGGCCTGAAGGGGACGGCGTCCCGGAAGCCCGCGGAATGACGCGAGCGCCGTCCACACCGGGCCGCTCACGCCATAGGACGACGTCACCGCACCGCAGGCGCGCCCGGGGCAAACGGCATTTTGGGTCACGCCCTGCCTTGCTCTGATGCTGCCCCACCAGCTCGCGGACTGAACCGGCATCGTTGGCGGTCGTATGGACAGGCCGCATCCATCCACTGGATGACCTGCATCAGGACATTGGATGGGCCACCGGGTTCCCACCAGGAAGCTGATGCCGCAAGGTGGCGAAAACCGAACGGCAGATGCCATATGCGGGGCAGACGACGGTCTTGCTCAGGTACGCGCCGCGGATGTCCTGTTACAGAGCCGTGGGAGAACACCCGTAGATGAGAACAACATCATGCCCGCCTTCCCTGCCCGCGCCTCGTACTGCCGCGGTCGCCGCCAGTGTCCTCACCGCCCTGGCCCTCATCCTGATGACGCTGGTCGGCAGTGCCGGTTCCGCGGCCGCGTCCGGTTCGGGCGCCGGCTCCGGCTCCGGCTCCGGCTCCGGCGTGGCCGACCGGTCCGCGCCCGTCAGGTACACCACCCTGTACAACTTCGCCCCACGGGACCTGCTGCGCGGCGATGACGGGCTGTCGCCCTCGTCCGCCGCGCCGCTGCGCTACGGCACCCCCACGCTGAACGTCGACGACCAGAACAACGGGATCGAGGAGCACGAGGCCACGATCTCGTACTTCGACGGCCGGTACTACAAGTACGGTTCGAAGTGGGCGTGCGGAAAGCTCGTCTATTTCTCCGGCACCATCCCGGGGCAGACCAGGCCCCAGCCGTATCCGTCCGGTGACTACGGCGGCCAGTGCGGCATCGGCACCTACTCGTCCACCGACCTGACGAACTGGCGCCTGGAGAACATCTCCACGCCCACCGTCGACGGGCAGGCGGTGGACGTCGCGAAGCCCAACGTCGTATGGAGCCCGGGACTGGGCAAGTACCTGATGTGGGTGAAGGTCGGCAGCGACCGCGCCTCCAACCTGCAGTCGACCGGCGGCCTGTACTACGCCGTCGCCGACACCCCCGCAGGGCCGTGGGGCGAACTGACGCGCGCGACCGGCGACCACCTGGCCCACGACTTCGACATCGTCACGGCCGCCGACGGCACCGCCTGGATCGTCACCGACACCTTCTCCGGTTCGTACGACCCCGACGTCGCAAGCCTGCCGCTGTGGGACGTGTGGGTGCAGAAGCTCAATGCGGACCGTACCGGCACCACCAGCGACGCCGTGCGCGTGATGTCCAAGGCGCACTTCGAGGGCATCGGTTTCGCGCAACACGACGGTCACTGGTACATCACCGGCGGGCCGACCTGTGCCAACTGCGCGGTGCCGATCCAGTACGTGAGCGCCTCCGACCCGCTGGGGCCGTGGAGCAACGAGGCCGGAGACACCGGTGACGCGCTGCACGCGGGTACCGAACTGACCTCCGACGGCTGCGGCGGCCAGAACAAGGGCCTCAACATGCTGCCGTCGGCCGCCGGCCCGATCGTCCTGTCCGGCATCTTCGGCTACCGCACCGGCCCCAACAGCTACGTGCAGGACGGCAAGGTTGTGCACGGCGACAACAGCCAGGCCATCGCCAGCACCTACTGGTACCCCCTGCAATTCGACGACTCCGGGCACCTCAAGCCGTTCACCTGCCAGAAGACGGTGCGCGTACCGCTCGCCGACACCGTCCGCCACCAGGGCACCGCTTCCGACTACTACCAGCCGGACTGCCGCATCAGGACCGACTCGGCCATCCAGCAGACCGGCGTCCGCCTACGCGACGGGCAGAGCAGGCTGTCCCTGCCGGTCTTCCAACGCACCGACGACCTCGGCCCCTTTGCCCAGGACGGCCCGGTCCTCAACGCCTCGCTGAACATCACGGTCAAGGACGCACACGGCGACAGCACCACCGCCACCATCAAGCCGAGCGCCGTCTCCTGGGCCCCCGAACGGGTCGACGTGCCCCTGCCCAAGAAACTGCGCGGCCAGAAACTGACCGTCACCCTGACCACGACGGCCTCCAACGGCTGCTACGGCGTCCTCGTGCACCCCGCCACCGTCACAGCACCCGCCGCCTACAGCGTCCTACGCGCAGGCGTACCCAAGGCCTCCCCCGGGGCCGGGCTGCTGATCGGGGACGGGAGCAATCCGTAGACAAGCGGACCAGCCTGGGCTGCCTGCCACCGACGCGTGACAGCCCTCGGCGCCGTCATGACACGAGGGCCGTTCGACTCGACCGTCGTCCACCCCGGTCAGCGGCAGCGCGACGGCCGACCGGCCGACAGCGTCGGGGTCGGTCGACTGGTGTCAGGCCCTGCATCACCGGCAGTCGGAGTCTCCGGATCCGTTCCGGGGCCGCTGCCGTCGGCCAGCCTCTTCTCCGGGAGGAGGAAGGCCAGCACGAGACCGAGGGCGAACAGCGGGAGCAGGTAACGGAACACCGGAGTCAACGCCTGCTGGTAGGCGAGGATCACCGCGTCCTGGATCCGGTCCGGCAGGCTGTGGACGAGGGCTGGCGTCAATGAGTCGGTGGACCCCGCGATCTTGGCGTCGGCGGCCGACAGGCGGGCGGCAAGCTGGTCGTTGAGGCGGTGCGTGAACACGGCACCGACCGCGGCAGTGCCCAGGGTGGCGCCGATCTCACGGAAGAAGTTGTTGGACGAGGTGGCGGTGCCGACGTCATCGGGCGGGAAGGCGTTCTGCACGGCCAGGGCGAGGTTCTGCATGATCAGGCCCACACCGGTGCCCAGCAGGAACACGTACCCGCAGAGGACCACGAGCGGAGTGCTGGTGTCGAGGGTGGACATCAGCAGGACGGAGACGCCGACGACCGCCGCGCCGATGATGGGGAAGATCTTGTAGCGCCCTGTCCTGCTGATCAGTTGGCCGGACGGCTGGGCCGTGGCGATGAGGCCGACGACCATGGGGATGAGCAGCAGTCCGGACTCGGTGGCGCTCGCGCCGTACACCATCTGCAGGTAGGTCGGCATGTAGCTGATGACCGCGAACATCCCGACGCCGATCACGACCATGCCGAGCAGCGTGGCGATGTTGAAGATCCGGCTGCGGAACAGCCGTAGCGGGATGACCGGTTCGGCCACGCGACTCTGGGAGTACAGGAAGAGGGACCAGGCGACGACCGCCCCGACAGCGAGACCGAGGATGAGCGGGTCGGTCCAGGCGTAGTCGGTGCCGCCCCAGTCGGCGACGAGCACGGTGCAGGTGACGGCCGCGGCCATCAGGGCGATACCCAGGTAGTCGATGGCGACCTTGACCTGCCGACGGGGCAGGCGCAGCGTGAACGCGGCGATGGAGAAGGCGAGCACGCCCAGGGGCAGGTTGATCCAGAAGGCCCAGCGCCACCCGACGCTGTCGGTGAACCAGCCGCCGAGCAGTGGTCCGGCGACGGAGGCGAGACCGAAGACCGCGCCTATCGGCGCCATGTACTTGGCGCGCTGCCGCGGCGGCACCAGGTCGGCGACGATGGCCTGCGCGGTGATCATGAGACCTCCCCCGCCCAGACCCTGCACGGCGCGGCCGATGATCAGCACGGTCATGTCCTGTGCCACGCCCGCGGTCGCGGAACCGGCGACGAAGACGGCGATGGCACCGAGGAAGAGTGTCTTACGGCCCATCAGGTCGCCGAGGCGGCCGTAGACAGGCATGGCGATAGTGGCGATCAGGATGTACGCGGTGGTCACCCAGGCCATGTGGTTCATCCCGTGCAGTTCGCCGACGATGGTCGGCAGCGCGGTGCTCACGATGGTCTGGTCGAGTGACGAGAGAAGCATCGCGGTCATCAGGCCCGCGAATATCAGACCGAAGCGGTGCGGAGCCCGGGAGGAGTCCTGCTCCTCCGTCTCCGCCGGGGTCAGTCCGCTCATGAGGGATCCTCAAGTCGTGGGTCGTGGGGAGAACGGGCGCACGAGGCGGGGCTCAGTCCGCCGACAGGGAGCGCAGCAGTTCCAGGGCGCGCTCGACGTACGGGACCGGAGAGTCGTCCTCGGCGCTGTGCGGGTCCTCACGTGACCAGTGCTCCAGGCCGGTGCGCACCGCGGTCAGCGCGAGAGCGGCGATCAGGTTCGGCATCTCGTCCTCCGGCCGCTGCCCCATCCGCTGCGCGACCGCGCCGGCGATGGACTTCTGGAAGCCCTCCATACGGGCCAACAGCGCGGCAAGGACGGCGGGATGACTGCCCGCCAGCTCGAAGACGTCGTGCATCATCGTGCGCTCGGGCGGGTTGTCGGTCATCTCCCGCACGAGCAGCCGGGTCACGTCCGCGAGCACTTCCTGGGGAGAGGCGGCGCCGGCCCCGACGAACTCCGCGGCAAGAGCCGGGGGCACCTCCGTCGGCCCCGGCAAGAGGGCGCTTTCCTTGTTCGGGAAGTAGTTGAAGAAGGTGCGAGGCGAGACACCGGCCTCCGCACTGATCATGTCGACGGTGATCTTGTCGAATCCGTGCTCCCGGACCAGCCGCAGCGCGGCCGTATGGATGTCATGCCGTGTCTCACGGCGCCGCCGGTCACGCAGACCCTCACTCTGGGATGCCATGACTCGATTCTTGCACACTCTGCAAAGATTGCCGACTCTGCAATATGTGCACAGCGCGCAAGATTGCGGTTGCCCGCCGGACGGGCGAACTCGGTCCCGATCTCGCGCTCGGTCCCGGCATCGCCGACATCCTGCCGATCGCCGGGCACGAGACCGCGGCGAAACCGCTCGGCCGCGGCACCCTGGCCCGGCTGCGCCATCCCGACCAGCTCGCGCTGGTCCGCGACCGACCCCGACGCTGTCGGCCCGGCCGTTGAGGAACTGCTGCGCCGGCTATCCATCGTGCACACTGGAACGATGAAGATCGCCACCACGGACGTGGAGATCGGCGGGCACGTCATCCGCGAGGGCGAGGCCGTGCTCTGCACGCTGCCGGCCGCCAACCGCGACCCGGACTTCATTCCGTCCCGAGGGCTGCGGCTCACCGAGGTCTGACCGCCGAGCCGGTGTTGACGAGCTCACCCTGATCAACGTGCAGGCCGGTGTCGCCCTCCACCTGGGCGAGCGGACTCCCACGCTGGCGACCGAGTCGCTGCGCAGTATCCGGGACGGTTCCCAGCAGGCGCTCGACGAGTTGCGCACCATGGTCGGCCTGCTGAGCAGGCCCGGGGCCGTGACGGCGTCGCCCAGTGTCGCGCCACAGCGGTCGGACAGCAGGCCCACCGCCGCGGCCGTAGAAAGGCAGCGCCCCGGTCCTGCACTCCCCGGACGAGCCGTATGCGCCTTGGACACGGCCTTTGCGCCAGGCTCGTAACCGAAGTCCCGAGCGCGCCATGCCTCGATAGCCAAGACGTCAACGGCCTGCCACTCGTACAGGACGACACCCCCGGCAACGCACTTCGGCGCCGTGAACAAGAGCCCCGAACAGGTGCGAGCCCGACCCCGCCACCCCGACAGTGCAGTACCAGGTCAGGGGCCTGATCCGCTCAGCGGGTCGGGCTCCTGAGTGGTTTCTGGGGGGCTGTTGACACCGTGCCCACAAGCTCGTTACAAGCACCGCCGACACGGAGTAAACGTGCAGATGGTGACCGACCCGGTCGGGCGGCTGCTGTGGATCTCGCCGACGACGCCCGGCCGCGCGCACGATCTCACTGCGGCCCGCGCCCACCGGATCATCCGGATCTGCGAACGCCAGGGCGTTCCCATCCTCGCCGACCGCGCCTACATGGGAGCTGGCCCGCGGGTGACGACACCCCTGACCGCAGGTCCCGGTGCAGTCCGAATCGAATGTCGTCAATCTCCGCGGCCGTGCTCACTCTGGAGCGGCAATGCTGAAGGAGCTCATTGACTCAGCCGCCGCTCTTGCGCCGGAACGACCGCTGGCTCGCAGCCGGGCCGTTCGCCCTACGGACCTTCGACGCCTCGACGTTCACACCGAGGTCAGCGGCGTCCGCCTGCGCACCGCGCTTGCGCGCCAGGGCCTCCCGGAACTTGCGTTTCAGGTCGTAGTGGCCGTCGCTGTCGGGCACCAGAGCGGACGTCTCGGGGTCGGTCGGCTCCGAACCTTCTGCGGACGGCTCGGGGTCGGTAGGCTCCGAACCTTCTTTGGATGCAGACTCTGCGGTCATGGCGACCTCCTGGATTCGGGCAGTGGGAAGCACAGCTTGTCATGCCGGGCACACCACGAGGGCGTTCATCTCGTAGGTGTATGGATCAGGGCAGCGGCTCTCAGCCGCCGCGACGCACCAGGGCCGCCTTGCGGGCTTCGGCGAGCTTGCGGGCCTCGCGAGCCTTTCGGGACTTGCCGCCGGCGCCGCGGGAGGTGTCCTTGCTGGTGCCCAGGCCGCGGAAGGGAGCGTTGGTGTTCTTGGGCCGGGGCGCGGCGGGCCCGCCGTCGAGCGGGGTGCCGGAGGGGGCCTTGGCCCCGGTGATCCGGCTCAGCTCCGCCTCGCCCGAGCGCACCTTGGTGATCGTCGGCTCGATGCCGGCCTCTGCCATCAGCCGGCTCATCTCGCGGCGCTGGCCCGCCAGCACCAACGTGACGACGCTGCCGGACTCACCGGCCCGGGCGGTACGGCCCGCGCGGTGCACATAGTCCTTGGGGTCGGTGGGCGGGTCGACGTTGACCACGAGATCGAGGTCGTCGACGTGCAGGCCACGGGCCGCGACATTGGTCGCCACCAGGACGGTGATCTGGCCGTTCTTGAACTGCGCCAGGGTCCGTGTGCGCTGCGGCTGGGACTTGCCGCTGTGCAGGGCCGCGGCGGGCACTCCGCTGGCTCGCAGATGCCGGGTGAGCTGGTCGACCGCGTGCTTGGTGTCCAGGAACAGCAGTACGCGGCCGTCACGGGCGGCGATCTCCGTGGTGACGGCGTACCGGTCGGGGCCGTGGACGACCAGAACATGGTGGTCCATCGTCGTGACTGCGCCCGCGGACGAGTCGACCGAGTGGACGACGGGGTCGTGGAGGTAGCGGCGGACCAGGTGGTCGACGTCGCGGTCCAGAGTGGCCGAGAACAGCATCCGCTGACCGTCGGGGTGTACCTGATCGAGCACCTCGGTCACCTGCGGCAGGAAGCCCATGTCGCACATCTGGTCAGCCTCGTCGAGGACGGTGATCCCTACCCGTCCCAGGCGGCAGGCCCTGCGCTCGATGAGGTCGTGCAGACGGCCGGGGGTGGCGACGACCACCTCGGCTCCATGCCGCAGCGCAGCGGCCTGCCGGCCGATCGACATGCCGCCGACGACCGTGGCCATCCGCAGCCGCAGTGCCTCTGCGTACGGCGCAAGCGCCTCGGTGACCTGTTGGGCCAGCTCTCGGGTAGGCACCAGGATCAGAGCGAGGGGCTGCTTCGGTTCCGCGCGCCGCCCAGCCGTCCGTGCGAGCAGCGGTAGGCCGAAAGCGAGCGTCTTGCCCGATCCGGTGCGCCCGCGCCCGAGGACATCGCGTCCCGCGAGGGCGTTGGGCAGCGTGGCTGCTTGGATCGGGAAGGGCTCGCGTACACCGAGTTCGCTGAGCGTTCGCAGCACCTCGGCTGGTAGTTCCAGGGCGGCGAAGGAAGCGACCGGGGGCACCGTTGGCGCAGTGGTCGTGAGCGGGGCGAGATCGCTGTGCGAGGTGCCGGGGAGGTCAGGGTGATTCATGAAGAGCCTTCCGCATGCGAACGTACCGAGGAAGGCCCGGTAGGAATGAGCCGTCGACGAACAAGAGGAACCGGACAGCCAGGATCGCCAACCGCCACGAGCACGCAAAAGCGCAAGGATACCACGTGGTGACAGCCTCGCGTCCCGAGACGCGGCCCGGCGGTCCCGGCCTCAGCCGGCCGTCTGCCCGCTACTTCCCCCGGCTGTCGGCCCCTGCGCGGTTGCGCCCGCGATAGCCGCCTTGTCGTCTCTTCCAGAAGGCCGAGTGAGATCTTCTCGCCGGATCCACGTACGGTGAACGGTGGCTCTCCGGGCTTCGTGACGGTCAGTTCGACGGAACGCTTCTGATCCCGTTCCAGCCAGAGCTTGATCAGGTTGATGACGCCGCTTCCGGCACCGCGTGTGCTCAGGATGAGCACCAATTCCGTCAATGCACCCTTCTGCTCGGCAAGAGGTATGGCGCGTTCTTCGGTGACCAGACCCGCGACAGCGTCCGTATCCTCCATGAACTCTTCGCAAGGCACACTCAGCCCGAATCGGATGTCGTCAATCTCCGCCGCCGTCTTCACCCTGGAGCGGCAACTCTGAAAACGCTCACTGACTGGAATGCCAACATTAGAATCCTGCCTTCAGGGGGCATCATCGGGACTTGTGCGACTACCGGGGCAATGCCAACATCCGTGCCGACTCTTCACATTGGCGGCAGGCTGACTGCCGGGTACGCCAGTGTCGCGCGATTTCGCACGTGAACCGATCACTGTAGCTTTTGGCCAGGTGGCCCGTGCGGAACCCGGCATCACCAACTGGCGCCGGTTACGGGACTGGACCGAGGCCTGGGTCTGGCCAGCCCTGCATCAGGCCCTGCTGACTGAACTGCGTACTGCAGACGCGCTGGGCATGGACAACTGTGCAGTCGACGGCTCGCACGTCCGGGCGCTCAAAGGAGGGATCACGTCGAGCCTTCGCCCGTCACCCGTGGGCGGCCCGGATCCAAGCACCACGTGATCATGGACCGCTGGGGAACACCGCTCGCGGTCTCGCTGACCGGGGGAAACCGTCACGACGTTGCCGAGTCGCGGCCCTGACTTGAGCCGGGCACGTTTCCTCGCTCGGTGCGGCCGGAGATCACTCCTACAGCCACAGATGTCGCGGAACTACCCGAGGAACGACAGTCGGACCTGACGGTTGGCATTGTCTTTATTGGTGTCGACGAGACACACGGACTGCCAGGTGCCGAGCGCCATCCTGCCGCCGATGACCGGGAGCGTGGCGTGCGGCGGGACGAGCGCGGGGAGCACATGGTCCCGGCCGTGGCCGGGGCTGCCGTGGCGGTGGCGCCAGCGGTCGTCGGCGGGCAGCAGGTCACGCAGCGCGGCCAGCAGGTCGGTGTCGCTGCCCGCGCCCGTCTCCAGGATGGCGATGCCGGCGGTCGCATGGGGGACGAACACATTGAGCAGCCCGTCCCGGCCCTGGCTCACCTCCCTCACAAACGCCTCGCAGTCCGCGGTGAGGTCGGCGACCCTCTCGGTGGAGCCGGTGGTGATCCGAAGGATGTGGGTGCGGAAGGTCTGGGTCATGGCCCCATCCTCGTACGTCCGCCCGTAAAACCGCCGCAACAAAGGTCCGAGTGGCAAGACACCGTTGACCGGCTCCGGGCGCTCTCGCTACGTTCGTGGGCATGTCTATGTCAGCCTTGCTCACCACGCGCGGTCACATCGACCTGCTGCGGGTGGCCTCCGCCGCGTGTCCCGGCGACTGCTGATCTTTTCACTGCCTCGCGCGTAAGCACGTCCGCGCCGGCACGTCTCAGCGCTCACTCCGCTTCCCCTCCCCCCACTTCACCTCACCTTCCGCTTTCGTGGAGCCTCCATGTCCCCGGTTCTCGAACCGGTCGTTCCGCTGTCCGCGCGCCGCCGCGCCGTGCCCCGGTGGCTGCGCCGTACGACCGGCCCCCTCGTCCTGCTCATCGTCTGGCAGGTGTGCAGCGCCACCGGTGTGCTGTCCCCCGACACCCTCGCCTCCCCCGGCACCATCGCCCGCACCGCCTCCGGCCTGATCGGGGACGGCACACTGCCGCACGCCATGCTGGTGTCGGTGCAGCGGGTGCTGGTCGGACTGCTGATCGGCGCGGTGGCCGGGGTGTCGCTCGCCCTCGTCTCCGGGTTGTCCCGGCTCGGCGAGGACCTGGTCGACGCCACGGTGCAGATGCTGCGCACCATCCCGTGGGTCGGGATGATCCCCCTGTTCATCATCTGGCTGGGCATCGGCGAGGCGCCGAAGATCGCCCTGATCGCGCTCGGTGTGACCTTCCATCTGTATCTCAACGTCTACGCGGGCATCCGCGGGGTCGACGCCCAGCTGATCGAGGCCGGGACCTCGCTGGGGCTGGGCCGATGGGGGCTGATCCGCCATGTGGTGCTGCCCGGGGCCCTGCCCGGGGCGATGACCGGGCTGCGGTACTCGCTGGCCACCGCCTGGCTGGCGCTGGTCTTCGGCGAGACGATCAACGCCGACGACGGGATCGGCTTTCTGCTCAACCGCGCGCGGGAGTTCTTCCAGACCGACGTGATCGTGGTCTGCCTGATCGTCTACGCGGCGCTCGGCCTGTTCGCCGACTTCGTCGTCCGTACTCTCGAGAGGCTGCTGCTGCAATGGCGACCGACCTTCACGGGCACCTAGGCCCGGTCGAGAAGGCCGTGGGGGACAGCCCCGGCCCCGCTGCCCCCGCCGCCGTACGGGTCCATGGGCTGACCCGCACCTTCGACGGCCGACCGGTCATCGACCGGCTGGAACTGACCGTGCGCCCCGGCGAGTTCGTCGCCCTGCTGGGCCACAGCGGCTGCGGCAAGTCCACCCTGCTGCGCATCCTCGCCGGGCTGGACCGGGAGATCGAGGGCGAGGTGCTGGTGCCGCGCGCCAAGGCGGTCGCGTTCCAGGCGCCGCGTCTGATGCCGTGGAAGCGGGTCTGGCGCAATGTGCTGCTGGGGCTGGCCGGCCGTCCCGGGCGGGCGGTCGCCGAGCGGGCGCTGGAGGAGGTCGGTCTCGGCCACCGGTCGACGGCCTGGCCCAAGACGCTGTCCGGCGGCGAGGCCCAGCGGGCCTCGCTGGCCCGCGCGCTGGTGCGCGAGCCCGATCTGCTGCTGCTCGACGAGCCCTTCGGTGCCCTGGACGCGCTCACCCGCATCAAGGCACAGCAGCTGGTCGCCGAGTTGTGGCAGCGGCGCGGCTGCGCGGTGCTGCTGGTGACGCACGACGTCGAGGAGGCGCTGCTGCTGGCCGACCGGGTGCTGGTGATGGACCACGGCGTGATCGCCTACGAGCGGTGGACCGGCCTGGAGCGGCCGCGCGACATCGCCGATCCGCGCTTCGCGGAGCTGCGCGCCGAACTCCTGGGCCGGCTGGGCGTGTCCGCGCCCGCGGTGTCCACCGGCAAGGCCGTATGACACCCCCGCATCACCACATCGACACCCCCCGCACCGTCCGAACCACCCTCACGAACGGATCTGCCGATATGAGACGGCGTATCGCCCCGGCCCTGCTGCTCCCCTTCGCCCTCCTCCTGGCCGCCTGCACGGCCGCGTCGTCCGCCGATGGCTCGGGTGGCGCGGGCTCGAACACCGACGGCAAGGGCGAGGTCACCTTGCGGGTCGGCGATCAGAAGGGCAACGACGAGGCGGTGTTGCGCGCCGCCGGTGAACTGGACGACCTGCCGTACAAGATCCGCTGGTCGACGTTCACCTCCGGGCCGCCGATCCTGGAGGCGGTGAGCGCCGGGGCGGTGGACATCGGCGGCGTGGGCAACACCCCACCGGTCTTCGCCGCGGCCGCCAAGTCCAAGATCAAGGTGGTGGCCGCCAAGCACGGCACGGCCGACGGCGAGACGATCCTGGTGAGGAAGGGGTCGCCGCTGAAGGAGGTCGCCGACCTCAAGGGCAGGTCGGTGGCGGTGGCGCAGGGCAGCTCGGCGCACTATCAGCTCGTCGCCTCGCTCGCGAAGGCCGGGCTGTCGATCAAGGACGTCAAGGCCACCTTCCTCCAGCCCGCCGACGCGCTCGCGGCCTTCACCCGCGGCAAGGTGGACGCCTGGGCCGTCTGGGACCCGTACACCTCGCAGGCACTGCGCTCGGCGGACGCCCGCGTCCTCACCACCGGCCAGGGCGTGGTGAACGGGCTCAACTTCCAGGTCGCGGGCCCCGCCTCGATCGCGGACAAGAAGAAGGAGCGGGCGATCGGCGACTATCTCAAGCGGCTGCGCCGCGCCCAGGACTGGGTCTACAAGCACCCGGAGGCGTGGGCCGAGGTCTGGGCGAAGGAGACCGGCCTGCCGTACGAGGTGGCGCTGGACTCGGTGAAGCGGACCAATGGCACCCGGGTGTATGTGGCGGTCGACAAGGCCGCCGTGGCCTCGGAGCAGAAGATCGCGGACACCTTCGCCGGGCTGAAGCTGATCCCGCGCCGCTTCGACTTCGCCGATTACGTCGACACGCGATTCAACGGCGGCCTGCCGCCCTCGACGACCGCACCGCGCAGTTATGGAGGGGCTGAGCCGACAAAATGAGAACTCGGAATTCGCCCGCCAAAGAAAGGCCATAGCTTTATCCGGGAAGAATTCTGTTAACGTGCCGTCATGAAGTCGCAGCCCGTGGCGGAGAGGCACGACGATCCCTCTCGGCGTGCCCGTCGCCGTGTCCGTACCCACGGCCCGGAAAGCCCCGTCTTCGTCGACTCCTCGGGTCGCCGGGCCCGCCTGCTGCGGCGGGCCGGTGTGGTCGCGGGAATCGCGCTCCTCGGATACGCCACGATGCTCGCGGTGGCTTTCATGGGCGCCACCCCCTTCGCCCCCGAGACGCTGATCCCGGGCAGCGCAGCGACTTCCAGGGAAAAGGAACAGTCCAATAAAGGCCGTTCGCACAAGGGGAATTCGGCGTCCGCCACGCCCTCCCTGCGCCCGTCGGCGTCCGCGGGCGGCGCCCCCGCCGTCGCGCCCGCGCCCCGGCCGTCGCCCACCGCCGAGAAGTCCACCGCGAGCAGGCGGGCCTCCTCCTCGGCCAAAGCCTCGGCCACCGCAACGAAGTCCCCCCGTGCCTCGGGGTCGTCCGCCACATCCTCGGCGTCGTCGTCGGCGTCGTCCTCTGAGCCGCCGGAGGCGATCCCCTCCGCGTCCTCCTCGCCCAGCCCCGCCGACACGGACACCTCCGAGGACGGCGCGACGAGCGAGCCGGGGGCCGTCGGCTGACGTTCCGGCGCGGTTCTAGTCGGTGAAACGGCCTGGGATCACCATCCCGGTCTCGTAGGCGGCGATCACGGCTTGGACGCGGTCGCGGAGTCCGAGTTTGGTGAGGATGTTGCTGACATGCGTTTTCACGGTGTGCTCGCTCACCACCAGGGCCGCTGCGATCTCCGCGTTGGACAGGCCGCAACCGAGCAGCCGCAGTGTCTCCCGCTCGCGGGCGGTGAGCACGTCCAGTCGTTCGGTCCGCGGTGGTGGCACCACCGCGCCGGAGGTGAAGGCGGCGATCAGGGTGCGGGTGACGGAGGGGGCGAGCAGCGAGTCGCCGGCCGCGACCATGCGGACGGCGTGCACGAGGTCGTCCCGCCGCACATCCTTGAGCAGGAAGCCGCTCGCACCCGCGCGCAGGGCGTCGAAGAGGTAGCCGTCCTGCCCGAAAGTGGTCAGCATGATCACCCGGCAGTCCGTCTCGGCGCAGATGATCCGGGCCGCCTCGATACCGTCCATCCCCGGCATCCGGATGTCGAGCAGGACGACATCGGGGCGGTGCGCGCGGGCGGCGCCGACCGCCTCGAACCCGTCGCCGCTCTCCGCGACGACCTCGATGCCGGGCTGCGCGGCCAGGATCATGGCGAAGCCGGCGCGGACCAGCTCCTGATCGTCGGCCACCACGACACGGATAGTCATGGCGCCACTCCGATTTCCGCGGCGGCCACGGGCAGCCGCGCTCTCACTTCGAATCCTGGGAGTCGGTCCGCCCGAGGGCCCGCCGTCGCGGTCCCGCCGCAGGCGGCGGCCCGCTCGCGGACGCCGATCAGGCCGTTCCCGCCGGACGGCAGGTTCGTTCCCGCGCCACGGCCGTTGTCGGTCACGAGGATCTCCAGGACGTTGTCACGCCAGCGCAGGCGTACCTCGGCGCGGTCCGCTCTGGCGTGCTTGACGACGTTGGTCAGGGCCTCCTGCACGATCCGGTAGGCCGCGACACCGCAGTCGGCGGGCAGTGGACGTGGCTCGCCTTCGGTGGCGCAGCGCACTTCCACACCGGCTCGGGCGACTTTCCGGGTGAGCTCGGGCAGGTCCTGAACCGTCGGCTGCGGAGTTCGTGTGCCCTCCTCGTCCCTGAGCACGCCGAGCATCCGGCGCAACTGGTCCAAGGCGTCGCGACCGGTGCCGGCGATCGCGCCGAACGCGGCCGCGGCGCGGGCGGGAGCCGTGTCCAGCGCGACCGGGCCCGCCTCGGCCTGGACGACCATGAGGCTGATCGAGTGGGCGAGTACGTCATGCATGTCCCGGGCGATGCGCGCGCGTTCGCGCTCGGCGGCGCGTTCTTCGGCTGCCCGGCGTTCGCTTTCGAGGCGGACAGCGCGTTCGGCGAGAACCGCCGCCTGGGCACGGGACCCGGCCGAGGCCCGGCCGAGCGCATAGGCGGCGACGTACAGCACGACGCCGCGGGTCGCGGTGTCCAGCGAGCCGACTGTGGCGAGGCCGACCGCACACATGCCCAGGAACACGGGTGTCCGGACCCGGGACGGGCAGGCGGACGCCACCCCGTACAACGCGATGAGGACCGCGTACCACAGCGGCTGTGGAGCGACCGGGTCGGTCACGTCGTAGAGGAGGGAGAAGGCGGCGCAGACCAGCAGGACCGCCACCGGAGCGCGCCGCCGCGCCGCCAGCGGGAGCGACGCCCCGGCCGCCGCGACATAGCCCCACCAGTGCCAGGGGCGCCCACTGTCGCTGTGCCGGAACAGCAGGGGTGAGAGCTGGGCGGCGGCGACGACGACGGCGAGCCCCGCGTCCGACCATGACGAATCCACCAGACGGCGAAGCGGTGGGAAGACAGGCAGCGCGGACACGAGGGTGGATTCTCCCACGGGAGGCGTTCGGCGGGACCTCAGGCATGCGCCGTGGCGCCACGGGCGACGCGGCGGGCGAACGGCGCCAGTCCGGCGAACAGCAACACGCCCGCGACCGGCAGCAGATCGAGCCCGGCCGGCAATACCAGCGCTCCGGTCACGACGAGCGCCGCCTGCCAGGCCGGAACGGCACGGGCCACCGCGAGCCGACAGAACACGACAACCAGGCCGAGGAAGAACAGCACCGGTCCGACCGTGTAGACGACGATGTCCACCCCGGGGACCTTGATGACGTCGGAGAACATCGCCCGCATGTCGTCGTGGTCGGTGGCCAATGCCCCGATGACGATGTCGACGGCGATCTGGGCCACGGTGCAGGCGGTGCCGGCGAGGGCGACGGCGACCGTCCATGTGGCAAACCTGCCGCCGCCCGCCAGTCGTCGCAGGTCCAGGAACACCGGGACGAACAGCAGCAACGCGGCGAGGAAGGCCAGGTGACCGGTCATCCAGGCGAGACCGGGGCCGCGCTCGCCATCCAGACCGTCCAGGATGCGGATGACCGCGTAGACGATGACCAGGAGCGGGGCGGCGATGAAAGCGAAGGGTTTGCTCATGCCGACGATCATCATTGCGACGGGTGTTGCCGCACATCGCCGACGTGACCCATCTCCGTTCTCCCCCGGACGACGGAGGTGGGCGCTCAGCCGAGAGCCTTTCGTATGTTGCCCCTCAGCACGTCCAGATCGCCGCGCACCGCGTCGTACTCGTGCTTGTTCCGCCGGATGTCGGAGCGCTGATGCTCGGCAAGGACGGCCCACCACACGCCGAGGGTGTTGTGCTCCCGCTTGCACTCGATGTCGGCGACGGCCGTGGCCACCTCCCGCCGGGTGTGCGCGGTGTTGCCGTCCTTGCCCCGCCGCCACCCCTTGTCGCTGTACGCGGCCATCGGATCCGCGAACCGCTTGCCGCCCTTGTCCACGACGCACGCCGACCAGGTGGCGAAGGCCCGGCGCACCTGCCGGTCCTTCTGCACTGCCTTCCGCAGATCGGCATCGTGCGCAGCGGGAAGGGTCCACATGCGCCTGGAGTCCGCGACACCCTTGAGCAGTTGCTCGTTCGCCCGCCCCGAGCACCCCCGCTCGGAGGACTTGCTCCCTTTCGGGGCGGCTCCGCTGGTGGACATGCCATACAGGGCCGCGTACTCGGCGTCCGTCATCGCCCGTCCGGTCGGTACCAGCGCCTTACGGCGCTTCGGCTCCCAGCCGTAGCCCCACCGCTTGGCCTGGTCGAGGTCGAGCGGTCCCAGCGATGTCGACGTACCGGAGATGGTCAGCAGCGAACTCGCGTAACTGCGTGGGGGTTTGGGGTCGGCGGGGAAGTCGGTGAACCCGAGGCGGATCATGCACCGCTGGGCGAGAAGGCGCTGGGCCTTGCCGAACCGCTTGCTCTCCTCGGTGCTGAGTCGGTAACCGTCGAGCGGGAGAGCCGGTAGGTCCTTCTCGTCCTTGACCTCCGGCACTCCCTTCACGCGCGGCGACGAGGGCGCGTCGGTGCCGGCGCCGCAGCCCGTTACCGCCACCACGGTCAGCAGGGCGGCCGGCCACCACCGCGCGCGCTTCGACACCATCGAACAACCTCCCGGGACGTCCCACCCAAGAGGCGGACCTTACCGCCCTGGTACGTCAGTGATGAACGCGGCCCAGGCGGCGGCGGAGACGACCAGGGCGGGGCCGGTCACGCCCTCCTTGGAGTCGCGGATGGCGACTTGGGCGGTACGGGGGAGGTGGGCGATCTCGACGCAGGCGGTGCCGTTGTTCTCGCTGTACGAGGACTTGAACCACCCGCCATCCGGGGCGACGTCGGATGCTATGTGGTGTGTCATGTCAGACCTCTCGCGCTAGTTGTTGCAGAAATGCCGGTGTTTCACCGGGAGCGAGCGCCCCCGCCTGCAACGCCTCGAATCTGCGGGCGAAGGCCCAAATGGTGATGTCCTTGTCGCTGATCTCCGACGCTTCGGCCGCATCGCTTTGTACGACCGTCGGCAGCGGGGTGCCGAACTCCAACAGGTTAAAGTTGGCCCCGGTCCGGTAGGTGGCCGTGGACAACGGCAGGATCTGGACCGTCACATTGTCGAGCCTCGCGAGCTTGAGAATCTCCTCGTACTGCTCGCGCATCACCTCCCGGCTGCCGACCACCCGCCGCAGCGAGGCCTCGTCCTGGATGACCCAGAGCTGCAGCGGGTTGTCTCTGCGGGTCAGGGCTCGCTTGCGCTCCATACGAATCTGGATGTGGCGCTCGACGAATTCGGTCGTCGTCTCGTGAACCGGTTTGGCGGCCTGGAACATCTCCCGGGCGTAGCGCTCGGTCTGGAGGAGGCCCAGCACCACGTTCGGCTGCCAGGCCCGGACACTACGAGCGCCGCTCTCCAGCCCGATGTACATCCCCATCCCGGACGGCAGGACACTGCGGAAGAGCGACCACCAGC
The DNA here is from genome assembly GCF_040302705.1 of Streptomyces sp. NPDC097640. Taxonomy (NCBI): domain Bacteria; kingdom Bacillati; phylum Actinomycetota; class Actinomycetes; order Kitasatosporales; family Streptomycetaceae; genus Streptomyces; species Streptomyces sp. NPDC097640. The sequence goes on along the minus strand of NZ_JBEOSB010000044.1, from coordinate 34,408 downwards.
CCCGGTTGAGCGAGTCCCGGTGGATGTCCGTGAGGAAGTCCACGTCCTCCTCGTCCTCCACCCCGTATCGGTCCAACAGCGCCCGCAGGTCTGCCGACTTGGGCAGGGCCGAGAGGCCGTTCTCCACGCGGTAGAGCTTCGTCGTGGAGAACGTCAACCCGTCCACCGCCTCCGCGAGGGTGAATCCGGCCTTATCTCTCAACCGCTTGAGCTCCCAGCCGAGTTGCATGCGACGGACCGTCGGTCCCGTTGGTGCTGCCACGAGTATGCCTCCCGGTGGGTCGAGCTTTCCATGCCGTGGTGCGGGTTCTGAGTCTTGCACCGAAAGCCGCACTCTAGGAGCTACTCGCCCACTCAGTCACATATGCCATCTAGGACGGAAATTACCTGTCACCTTGCGCACCATCTCTTATGCACCCGAAGCTGTTTCCGCTACCGCTTCATCACATGCCGTAGCGGACACCACCCCACCAGCACTTCGCACACCGTGGAGCCGCCATGCCCGCATCCCGTCCCCGCCTGCTCCCCTGGCCCGGAGCGAACGGGCAGCCCTGCTACCTCGTCACCGACGGCGGCGCGAACAGCCGCCTGTCGAGGCTGGCCGATGAGATGGAGGAGGTCCAGCTCAACACCGGGAGCGATCTCCTCACGCACGCGCGCGAGCTGCTGCGCACCCGCCATGTGTCCGCCCGGGAGCTCCGGTTTCTCTCCCACCGGCTGGCCGAGGCGCTGCACGACGCGCTGCGCGTCGCCGAGAGCCGTGGGATGCGGATCCCGACAGCCGCCGGGCGGGAAGGCCCGGCCGCGGACCATAGTCAGTAGAAGCGTGAACGACATAGCTGCGGTGCACGAGGGGCGCACCGGCACGATACGGCGGATCAACGTCACCGACGACGGGGCGCAATCCGCCGGCGAAGCGGACTACCCCGCGGCGGACGCCTCCGGCCGCACCGTGGTATTCATCAGCGCGGCGGGGGATCTGGCGCCGGGCGACGCCAACGGATGATACGTCAGCAGCACGCCGTCGTCAGTGACATATGCGACGTCCGCTCACGGGCGGTGCCGTCCAGGCGCCGCGCCCGCAGGCGCATCCAGCAAGCCGTAGCACCCCCGCGCCGCCATCCCGTCCGGCGTCGGACGTCGGCGTTTCGGCCAGCACCGGGCGCGGGGCGTCCCCCCGCGCTCCAAGGGTGGATGCATCCCACACGCTGTGCGGGGCGCGCTGCCATGCGGAATCCGACCCGTCTGAAACACGTGTGCCGATGACGCCGCTCCTGTCGTTGGCCCCTGTGCGCCCGATCATTCGCAATGAGCTTGCAGGAGGACATGGTTGACCTCAGCCGGCGCCCAGGAGCGGCCGTCCACACGGGTGGCACCTTCGCCGAACTCCTCAAATTCTCACAGGGTCGCCGGCAGGAAGCCGCCTTCCCTCACGGCCGTCTTCCCTCACCATGGATATCGGTTGCATACACGGAAAGGATGTCGTGCGGAATCCGTTACTCACGCCTTCGGAGGGGGATTCAATGCGGGGGCAAGAGCACGGTCACAACGAGCTGAGCGGCACGGTGCACGGACCTGCGGTCCAGGCAGGGACGGTGTACGGCGGGATCCACATTCGCGCCGAGGCCGGCGCGGAGCGAGCCGACCATGGGCGATCACCGCAAACCCCCTGGCAGCTGCCGCCATTGGTTCGCCTTACCGACCGCACGGCGGAGCTGGCAGCGCTGGAGCAGCACCGCGCCCGCAGTGCCCGCGAAGGCTGTCCCACGCTGGCCGCGGTCAGCGGTCTTGGCGGGGTCGGCAAGACGGCGGTCGCGCTGACCTGGCTGCATACGCTGCGCCCGCACTTTCCCGACGGCCAGCTCTACGCGGACCTGGGCGCGCAGTCCCCGAGCGGTCCCGCGGCCCCCGATGAGGTGGTGGGCCGTTTTCTGCGTGCGCTCGGCGTCCCGGCCAAGCAGATGCCCACGGCCCTCGCCGACCGAGCGGCGCTGTTCCGTTCCCTGACGGCAAGCAGACGGCTCGTCGTGCTGCTCGACGACGCCGCCACCGCCGCCCAGGTCCGGCCGCTGCTGCCGGGGGGCCTGAGCATCACGGCCGTGACCAGCCGCCAGCGGATGCCGGGCCTGACCGTGGACGGCTGCCACGCACTGCATCTCGACCCCCTTGCCACGGAGGCGGCGATCGAGTTGCTGGAGGTCACCCTCGCTGACGACCGGGTGGCTGCCCAGCCCGACGAAGCCCGCGCCTTGGTCGAACTGTGCGCCGGGCTGCCGCTGGCGGTACGTGTCGCCGGCGCCCGGCTCGCGGCGCGCCCACTGCGCAAGATCACGACGATGGTCCGCGCGCTCACCGAGGAACGCGGCCGTTTGGAGGCGTTGGCCATCGAAGGCGACCACAACGTGCGGGCGGCGCTCGACCTGTCGTATCAGGGGCTGTCCCCCGATGCCGCACGCCTCTACCGGCTTCTCGGGCTGCACCCGGGACCGGAGTTCGGAAGTACGGTGGCCGAAGCGGCGCTGGTCGGGGATGCGACAGACGTTCTCGACGCGCTCCACAACGCGAATCTGCTCATCGACGTCGGGGAGGAGCGCTACCGGTTCCACGATCTGGTGCGGCTGCACGCCACGGCGAAGGCCGAGGAGGAGGAGTCACCCGAGGAGCGCGCCGCCGCGTTGCGCCGCATGGTCGACCACTATCTCGCCACCGCCACCCGCGCCGAAGAGATCGTCGACCCTCAGCATCGCACGATGCCCCGCGGCTACGGTCCCGGCCCGGTGATCACGGCGGACCTCGGCGACGATACCGAGGGAGCGCTGGATTGGTTGGAGAGTGAGCTGCCCAATCTGATGACCGTGATCCACCGCGCGCGCCCCGCGGGCTTCCCGGCCGTCGCCTGGCAGCTCGCGGACGCCCTGTGGCCGCTGTTCCTGCGGCGCAAGTTCTACGACCAGTGGCGCGCCGCGCACCAGGAAGGGTTGGTGGCGGCCGAGGAGTTGGGCGACAGGGCCGCACAGTGCCGGATGCTCACCTCCGGCGGGGTGGGTGAGCTCGGTCTGGAAAGCCATGAACGCGCCCTTGAGATGTTCGAGCGAGCGGCGCGGACGTTCCGAGCCGCCGGCAACTCGCTCGGCTACGCACGCACCCTCAACTATCAGGGGCTGGCGCACCAAAGACTCGGCCGCCTGGACCAGGCGGCCGAGCTCTTCGAGCGTGCCGCCGCGGAGTTACCGGCGTGCGGTGACCGACGGGCAGGCGGTCTGGCCCGGCTCAACCTGGCCGACGTCGCGCTCACACAGGGGCTGCTCGAGAAGGCGACCACCGACGCCGAGGCCGCCTGCGCGACGCTGCGGGAGGCGGGCGACGCGTACAACGCGGCACGCGCGGCCACACTGCTCGGCCGCGCATACCTCGCCCGCGACCTGCTCGACCCGGCGGAAGACCTGCTCTCCACGGCGCTCACGACACTGCGTGGCATGGCCGCCGACTACGAGACGGCCCGCACCCTGGAGAGCCTGGCCCGGCTCGCCGAGCGGCGCGGGTCGCCGGACCTCGCCCGGGGCCGCTATCAGGAGGCACTCGATCTGTACGAATCGGTGGGTCGCGCGGAGTCGGAGGGCGCCCAGGCGGTACGAGCGCGGCTCGCCCAGTGGGAGCACCGCGCCGAGGACTGAACCCTCGGCAGCCGCACCACCACCGATGCCAGTGCCGTGACCGGCAGTCCGGCCACCAGCCAGGTGTGGGCCAGGGAAGCCCAGAGGCCCCAGGGCGGCACCGGCGAGGGCCGGCGGGCCCGGAGGGCGAGCGTATGGCCGCCGGGCCCGAGCCACAGCCGACACCGGGGGCCGTGGTACACCGCGACCACCAGCGCGCCCGGGTGGTGGGCCCGCAGCTCCGCGATCCCGTCCTGTCCCTCGCCGGTGGCCAGCAGCACATCGGCGAGCGTCGACCACTTGCCCGGGGCCGGGAGCTCCACCCGTAGATGCTCGTCCACGATCTCGCCGCCCAACTCCGGGTGCTTCAGCACGCCTCGGATGCGGCGCACCGCCTCCTGCCCCTCGACCTGCTCGGACACCACCATTCTCAGCGCGGTCATGACACAACGCTGCCGGGCTCGTCGTAGTGCACCACGAACGGCAGCCGCGCGGGCTCTGCGACCGGCCGGGCCGCGGGAGCCCGCAGCCGCAGTTTGCGGTACATCAGCGCACGCATCTTCCGGGCGAACCGCCCCGGCTCCGAGCTGATCCGTGCGGCGACCCGCTGGTGGCGGTCCGACTGATAGGTCACGGAGCTACGGTGGAGCTGCCTGCGGAGCGGCCGGTCGTCCTGTACCCGGGGCGCGAACGAGCTCAACTCGGCAAGTGGCGACGCGGGATCCACATGGGCGTCGGGGACACTGGCCAGCAGCACGGGAGCGCCCGTCATCGCACCGTACAACGAGACGGAGCCGTGGTCGCCCACGATGTAGTCCGCCGCGACAAGCGCCCCGACCCAGTCGGCGTACTGGCTGATCACGGTGAGCCCCAGCCGGACGAGGCCGGCCAACCAGCTTTGGATCGACCATTCGCCGTGGGCGTTCCATACGTGCGGATGCAATAGCACGGCGATCCGGTACTCCTCGCGCGGCAGCTCGCCGACCAGCCGCGCCAGCAGTTCCTCCCGCCGTCCGAGCAGCGAGTCGGGTCCCCAGGTGGAGCAGGCCAGAACGAGCCGCTGGTGGGCCCGGACGCGTAGGGCCTCCCGGTACAGCGCCCGCGAGGGAAGGCTCGCGGTGATGCGGTCGAAGCAGGGGTCGCCCACCACCTCCGCGGCAGGCAGTGCCTCGGGGCATTCGCGGCCGAGTCGGGTCAGCTCCTCCTGATGCGCCAGCACAAGCGTCTCGGGAACCAGCACACCGTCCCGGACGAGCCGCTGCCTGCTGAGGCCGTACACCCCTCGCTGTCCCACCCGGTGGCCCCGGTTCGCCCCAGGGACGATCTTGTTGTGCCCGGCGCCGTGCGGGAGCACGATCACGGGAGCGTGCAGTTCGTGGAGGCTGCCGTGGCCCGCGGCCAGCGCGAGGTCGAACGGCGTCTGCACCGCCTGGCTCCACGGCAGCACCAGCCCCTTGAGCCCGTTCAGGAACGCTGCCACACCGTTGCTGAACACGTCGGGCGCCGAGGTGAACACCACTTGCACTCGGGAGTCGCCCTCCAGCAGCCGGACCGCGTCGAGCAGCCGCCGCCCGGCGGTCACGGTGTGCACCACCGCCAGGACCCTCCTGCGGATCTGGCATGTGGCCCAGCGCTCGACGTCCAGGCGCACCGGCACATGAGGCCCGTGCACTCCTTGTAAAACCACGTTCATCGAGGTCAATCCCCCCGGTTCCCTACTCCGGACCGGTTGTTCGGTCCCGTCGGCGGCGACGTTAGGCTGTCGCCACAACATCGTTGCCCTCCGGGGTGGATGGCCGACTTGCAGGAATCCTGCACTCCACGTGTGGGAAATGACCATGGCGCATGTGCGCCCCGTCGCGCACCCGTGCGCCTCTGTCCGCTACCCCCGGGTGGACGACAACAGTAAATTGAGTGTCGCGCGAAGGTGCGGGCGCTGCCGGAGGCGGCAGGAAGTAGCACACCCATCGGGGGCGATGGTGGAACTTCTTGCTCTGGGACCCCTTGAACTATGGCATCACGATCGACAACACGCGCTTGGCTCGGTGAAAGAACGGTGCGTGCTGGCCGTACTGATCCATGCCCGGGGTGAGCCGGTCACAGCCGAAACGCTGATGGACCGCGTCTGGGACGGCCACCCGCCCCGGACTGCCCTGGACACGCTGCACAGCTATCTGTCACGGCTGCGCGGACGCCTCAACAGGGCCGTCGGCGATCTCGCCGAGGTGAAACGACCCTCCCCCGGGCTCTACCAGCTCCGCGCCGCCCCGGACGCCATCGACCTGCTGCGCTTCCAGAAGCTCCGTACGGAAGCGAGGGCGGCCACTGAGCGGGGTGAGCGAGGACGGGCCGTGCGCCTGCTCCGTACCACAGAAGCCCTCTGGCGGGGCGAACCGTTGACCGAGTTCGGCTGCGCGTGGGCGGCCTCGGCTCGCGCCCGGCTCATAGAGGACCACCGCCTGGTGCGGGAGGAACGGATTCGTCTGGAGCTGGAGTTGGGGCGACACGCGGATCTCGTGGGCGAACTCCAGGAACTCGCCGCGCAGAATCCTCTCGCGCAGAAGGTGATCTGCTCCCTCATGCTGGCGCTCTACCGCTGCGGGCGGCATGACGAGTCGCTCGCCCTGTACCTGACCACACGTCGGCTTCTGAAAAACGGGCAGGGAATCGAGCCAGGATTGGAGCTCCGGGAACTCCATGAGCGCATCCTCAAGCAAGATCGCGCGCTCTTGGAGACACAACGCGATTCCGAAGCGGATACCGCCGCGGCCCCCAACAATCTTCCGCGCGTCACCCGGGATTTCACGGGACGCGCGGCCGAACTGCGCATCCTGCTCGCGGACCAGGCCTCCTCGGGCAGCGGCACGGCCTCCCTGCCCCTCACCGTCATCCACGGCATGCCCGGGGTCGGCAAGACCGCGCTCGCCCTTCGCGCGGGGTACGAGTTGCGTACGACCTACCCCGACGGGCAGTTCTACCTCGACCTGCACGCGTACAGCGACCGTCCGCCGCACGACCCCGCGGAGGCGCTGGCGGCCCTGCTCCAGGCATCCGAATCGCCCGGGCCCCTCCCTGATTCCATCGACGAGCGGGCTGCCAAATGGCGCCAGTGGACGGCCCGCCGCCGCGTGCTCGTGATCCTCGACAACGCCCGTGACTCCGCGCAGGTGATGCCCCTGCTGCCCGGCGCTCCCAGCTGCCGGGTGATCGTGACCAGCCGGAACCGGCTCGCCGGACTGGACGGCGCCACCTCGCTGTTCCTGGACGTGCTGTCGCAGGCGGAGGCCGCCGGCCTCTTCACCCGCATCGCGGGCCGTGCCCGCCTGTCCGTCGACACCACGGCCCTCAGAGACGTCGTCGCTGCCTGCGGCTGCCACCCCCTCGCCCTCCAGTGGCTCGCCAGCCGGTTCCGGCACCGGGACTCCTGGGACCTCCACCACCTCCTCGACCGGCTGACCCAGGCCGCGGACCCCCTGGAGGAGTTCGATGACGCGGTCGCGTCGGCCTTCCGGCTCTCCTACGCCGAGCTCAGCGGTCCGGCGCAACGGCTGTTCCGCCTCCTCGCCCTGCACCCGGGCCCCGACATCACCCTCCACGCCGCGATCGCGCTCACCGGGCTGGACGCCGCGCCGGTCCGCAAGAGCTTGGAGACGCTGCTGGACGGCCACATGCTCGAGGAGCCCATCCGCGACCGCTACCGGTTCCATGACCTCGGCCGCGCCTTCGGCCTCCAGATCTGCTCCGAGGTGGAGTCGGAAGCCGTCCGCCACCGAGCGGTCGACCGGCTCTTCGACTACTACCTCACCGCCACCCACCGCGCCGCTCACCTCGCCCGTCCGTCCCGTCACACGCTGCCCCTGCCACCGGAGCGGAAGGCCGCACAGGCGCCCCGGTTCACCGACGCGGACGAGGCGACGGTGTGGCTCTCCCTGGAACGCGCCAACCTCCTGGCCATCGCCCGCGTGTCCGCGGCCGAGTCACCGAGCCATGCCGCGCTCTTCCCGCACGCCCTGGCCACCTCGCTCAAGCTGTGGGGCACCTGGGGCATCGCCTCCGAACTCTACGACGCGGCGGTGTCCGCCCTCCGCTCACGAGGCGACCGGGCGGCACTTGCCCGAACCCTCGTGGAGCGCGCGGAGGTGTCGGCACAGCGACAGCACGACGAAGCCCAGCTCTGCGCGACGGAAGCCCTGGCTCTCTTCCAGGAGTTCAACGATCCGCACGGCTGCGCCGACGCCCTCCTCCAGCAGGGCCGTGCCCACCTGGCGGGGGGCCGCGGAGATATCGCCCTGCGCACCCTCGACCAGGCAGCGGCGCTGTACCGGACGGTCAGCGATCGGTCGGGAGAGGCGGAATGCCTCAACGTACAGGGAGCGGCGCTGTATTTTGCGGGTCGCTACGGCGATGCCCTCCACAAGGTCGAGGCCATGCTCTCCCTGTACGAGGCGCTTCAGGACGAGGCCGGGCAGGTGAAGGCCCTGAATAATCTGGGCGAATTCCACTTTCGCCAGGGCCGCTACGACGAAGCCGGCCACTACTACGAGCGCTCTTTGGCGCTCGCCCAGCGGCGTGGCGCCCGCCAGGAATTGGCCATCCTTGACACCAACCTGGGTGCCGTCTTCCAGGCGACCGGACGGACGGATCGAGCACTCGCCTGCTTTCAGCGCGCACTCGACAGCCACCGGGCCGGCCACGACGCCTTGGGCGAGGTGAACGTGCTGATCAGCATGGGCACGGCGTACGCCGCGACAAAGCGCGAGCGCGAGGCATTGCTGCATTTCACCATGGCCGAAGAAGTCGCCCGCGGCATCGACAACTCCTACGAGCGCCAGCGTGCGTTGCTCGGGATGGCCGATGTCCAGCAGAAGTCGGGCCGACTCGGCGACGCCCTGACGCTCTTCGAACAAGCCTTGGACATAGCCCGGACCGCCGACTTCCCGCTCGGCTCCGCGCACGCGCTCGCCGGGCTCACACGGACCGCTCTGCTGTCGGGCCACGTCGAACGGGCCCGCCGGTATGGCGAGCAGGCGATCGCCCTGTACCGAAGCCTCGAAGCCGAGACGGAGGCGGAAACACTCCGGTCTCTCCTCGCGGACCAGCGCTTGACCGGCTCCTGACGGCATACAGGAGCCGGTTTCGCCGGGCCGGGATCCGTGTCAGGCGCCCAGGTGGCCACCCGCGCCCTGCGGGATCACCCACATCCACTGCGACTCTCTGGCCTGCACAGTCATCGACTGGCTGGCCGAGTTCGCGCCATCCACGCTCAGCGCGATGGCTCCTATCGCGAGCGCGGCAACAACAGCGGCTGCGACAAGGGCAGATTTGAGAGTGCGATGCACCAAGACCTCTGCAAGAGTTGGGGGGTCGATATCCGATCACATGAGCGGTTCCTTGATCAACTCTACACCCTTCACCCCGAAACTGATCACCCAAGGGCCTTTCGTACGTTGCTCGGCAACACCTCCAGATCGCCGCGCACCGCGTCGTAGTCGTGCTTGTTCCGCTGGATGTCGGCACGCTGACGCTCGGCGAGAGCGGCCCACCACACGCCGAGGGTGTTGTGCTCCCGCTTGCACTCGATGTCGGGGACGGCCGTGGCCACCTCCCGCCGGGTGTGCGCGGTGTTGCCGTCCTTGCCCCGCCGCCACGCCTTGTCCCCGTACGCGGCCTTCGGATCCGCGTACCGCTTGCCGCCCTTGTCCACGAAACACGCCGACCAGGTGGCGAGAGCCCGGCGCACCTGCTGGTCCCTCTTCGCCGCCTTCTGGAGGGCGGCATCGCGCTCGACGGGATAGGTCCAGATGCGCCTGGAGCCCTCAATGCCCTTGCACCGGAAGCCGTTTCCGCTACCGCTTCATCACGTGCCGTAGCGAACACCAGCACCTCGCACACCGTGGAGCCGCCATGCCCGCATCCCGTCCCCGCCTGCTCCCCTGGCCCGGAGCAAACGGTCAGCCCTGCTACCTCGTCACCGACGGCGGCGCAAACAGCCGCCTGTCGAAGCTGGCCGACGAGATGGAGGACGTCCAGCTCAACACCGGGAGTGATCTCCTCAAGCACGCGCGCGGCGGCTGCGCACCCGCCATGTGTCCGCCCGGGAGCTCCGGTTTCTCTCCCACCGGCTGGCCGAGGCACTGCACGACGCGCTGCGTGTCGCCGAGAGCCGTGGCATGCGGATCCCGACAGCCGACGCCGGGCGGGAAGATCCGGCCGAACCCCGTAGTTAGTAGAAGCGTGAACGACATGGCTGCGGTGCGCGAGGTGGACGTCGTGGTGATCGGGGCCGGGCAGGCCGGGCTGTCCAGCGCCTATCACCTGCGGCGGGCCGGGTACGAGCCGGGCACCGGCTTTGTGGCGCTCGACCACTCCCCCGGCCCGGGCGGCGCGTGGCAGTTCCGCTGGCCCTCGCTGACGTACGGCAGGGTGCACGGGATGTACGACCTGCCGGGCATGCGGCTGACCGGCGCGGACGACAGCAGGCCGTCGTCCGAGGTCATCACGGAGTACTTCACCCGCTACGAGTCCGCCTTCGGCCTCCGGATCGTCCGCCCGGCCGATGTCGCGGCGGTGCGCGAGGGGGACGGCGGGCGGCTCCGGGTGGAGAGCTCGGCCGGCGTGTGGTCCACGCGCGCGCTGATCAACGCGACCGGCACCTGGGACCGCCCCTTCTGGCCCCGCTACCCCGGGCAGGCCACGTTCCGCGGGCGGCAGCTGCACACCGCCCAGTACCCGGGACCGGAGGCATTCGCGGGGCAGCGGGTGATCGTCGTCGGGGGCGGGGCCTCCGGTGTGCAGCATCTGCTGGAGATCGCCGGGGTGGCCGCGGAGACCACCTGGGTGACGCGCCGGCCGCCCGTCTTCCGCTCCGGGCCCTTCGGCGAGGAGCAGGGGCGGGCGGCCGTCGCGATGGTGGAGGAGCGGGTGCGGCGCGGGCTGCCGCCGCTGAGTGTGGTGTCCGTGACCGGGCTGCCCATGACCGAGGCGATGGAGCGGGCCCGTGAGAAGGGGGTGCTGGACCGGCAGCCGATGTTCGAGCGGATCACCCCGGACGGGGCGGTCTGGGCGGACGGCCGGTCCGTGCACGCCGACGTGATCCTGTGGGCCACGGGCTTTCGCGCCGCCATCGACCACCTCGCCCCGCTGAGGCTGCGGGAGCCGGGCGGCGGGATCGCGGTCGAGGGAACGAGGGCGCTCCGTGACCCCCGTGTCCACCTGGTCGGCTACGGCCCGTCGGCCAGCACGGTCGGCGCCAACCGGGCCGGGCGGGCCGCCGTACACGAGATCCGGGAGCTGCTCACGGCCGCTCCCGAGAGCGCCACCGCGCTGGTCTCGTCGGTCTGAGAGGTCTGAGAGGGCGCCCTACGCCCCGCGGCCGGGGCGGCTGTGGACCGCGAAGGTCGAGTCGCGGACCACCAGCTCCGGCTGGAGGACGATGCGCCGGTGCCGGTGGGCGTCCGCGTCCTCGCCGGTCTCGTCGATCAGCAGTTCCGCCGCCGTACGCCCCATCCGGAACGCGGGCTGCCGTACGGACGTCAGCGGCACCGCGGCGGCCGAGGCGAACTCGATGTCGTCGTAGCCCACCAGCGCCACATCGCCCGGCACCGAGACCCCGGCCGAGAAGAGCGCCTGGAGCACCCCCAGGGCCAGCAGGTCGTTGGCGCAGAAGACGGCCGTCGGCCGCGGCGACATCCCCAGCAGCCGCGCCCCCGCGTCCCGCCCCGCCGCCACATCGAGCCGCTCGGCCTCGATGTGGACCAGCTCCTCCCGCGGCATGTCCTCCTCGGCGAGCGCCGTGAGCACGCCCTCGTACCGGTGCTGGCACTGGGGCAGGTGCATCGGGCCGCTGACGTAGGCCAGGGCGCGGTGTCCCTGGGCGAGCAGATGGCGGCCGGCGAGGGCGCCGCCCTCGACGTCGTCAACGGACACCGAACAGGCCTCGTCGTCCGGGACCTCACGGTCCACGAACACATAAGGGATGTCGTGGCGGCGGAAGTTCCGCAGATTGCGCCCGGTGGCGTCGGCAGGGGTCACCAGGACCCCGCGCACCCGCTGCTCGGCGAACAGGGAGAGGTAGTCGGCCTCTTCGTCGGAGCTCTGGGCGCTGTTGCACACCATCACCCCGAGCCCCTCCTCGCGCGCCGCCCGCTCCGCACCGCTCGCCACATCCACGAAGAACGGATTGGCCATGTCCAGCACCAGCAGCGAAATGATCCGGCTGCGCCCCGCCCGCAACTGCCGCGCCGACTCGCTGCGCACATACCCCAGCCGTTCGATCGCGGCGTGCACCCGGTCGCGGGTGGCCTCGGCGACCATTTCCGGCCGGTTGATCACATTGGAGACCGTGCCAACCGATACGCCCGCCTGTCGCGCGACGTCCTTGATCCCTACCATGCGTCCCACGACCTTCGACCCGCCCGCCTTCCCGCGGCCGGTAGCGGCCGCGGGACCCATGCTATGGCGTCCGGGGCGGGTTCTTCCCGCACCACCCCAGGGGGCGGGGGCGGAAGCCTGACCGCGCACGGTATCTCGACGCCATCACTACCGCGCCTCCGCCAGCCGCCCCCGTGCGGCGGCCTGGATCCGGGAGGGCCCGAGCCCCCACTGGAGGGTGCGTCCGACGGCCGTCGCCAGGGGCCGGTCCCAGCCGGTGCGGACGAGGGCCGGGCGGTGGATGCCGAGTTCGGTGCGGGCCCAGTCGGGGAGGAGTCCGACGGAGGCGTTCGTGAGCAGGCTCACGACCAGCCGCTCCCGTCGTGTGCGTCCGAAGCGGCGGAGGAACAGCACCGAGTCCAACGCGGCCGGAGTGGCCTGGAGTTGGGGGCGGAGGCGGGCCAGGTAGCGCTCGGCTTCGAGGGATGTGCGCGGTACGTTCCGGGCGCCCAACGCCTCGGCCATGGGGGCGGCTTGGCGGTAGTAGGCGTCGCACTCGGCGGGGGTCAGCCGGAGCGGCCGGGGCGCGTAGGTCTGGTGGCCGGCGAGGAAACTGCGTACCTCGGCGGTGTGCACCCAGGTGAGCAGGTCGGGATCGTCCGCGCGGTACGGCCGGCCGTCGGGGGCGGTGCCGTGCACCCGGGTGTGGATCCGCCGGACGAGGTCGATCACCTCGCGGGCGGCGGACGAGGAGCCGAAGGTGGTCGTGGTGATGAACCGTACGGTTCCGTTCAGCCGCCCGACCGGATCGGCGCGGAAGTCGGAGTGCTGGTCGACCCCCGCCATGGCCAGCGGATGCAGCGACTGGAGCATGAGCGCGGCGAACCCGCCGGTGAGCATCCCGGTGGCGTGCCCGTGCACCCGCCACACCGGGTCCCCCGGCGCGATCGCGAACAGCCCGGGATCACCGGGCGGCCCCGCGTACCGCTCCAGCTTGAGATCCCCGCCGTGCATGGTCGCCGTGAGTTCCGCCGCGATCCGTTCCCGCAGTCCCACCAGCACCTCCAGGGTCCGTGTCCCTCAGCCGAGGGTACCGATCCTGCCGGCGAGCACGGCCACGAGGATGAGCAGTCCGCACAGGGGGTTGGTGGCGAACGCCCGCCCGCAGGCTCCGACGTCCGCGGGGTCGGCCCGCCATACCTGCCATCCCAACTGCCCCGCGACCACGCACAGTCCGGGCCAGTACAGCGGCCCGAGCCCGGCCACGACGCCGAACCAGGCGAGCAGCACCACACACCCCGCGTACACGCCGCCCACCAGCACCCGGCTACGGCGCCCCAGCAGCACGGCGGCCGACCGCACCCCGGCCCGCACATCGGCTTCCCGGTCCTGGCAGGCGTAGATCACGTCCGTCCCCACGGCCCAGCAGATCAGCGCCCCGTACAGCACTCTGCCCCCGAGCCCGAGCCCTCCGGTGAGCAGGCCGTACACCAGCGGCAACGTCCAGTTGATGGTGATCCCCAGCCACACATGCGGCCAGTGGGTGACCCGCTTCATATACGGATACACCGCCGCGAGGGGCGCCCCGGCCGCCGCCCACACCACGGCCTCCACACTCCAGAACCCCATCACCAGCGGAGCGGCGGCCCCCACCACGACACACAGCACCAGCGCCCGCCCGGCCGCCAGCCGCCCGGAGGCGACGGGCCGCCCCGCCGTACGCGGCACCTGCGCGTCGAACCGCGCGTCCAGCACATCGTTGAGCCCGCAGGCGGCTCCTCTCGACAGCACCCCGTACACCAGGAGCAGCAGCCCGAGCAGGGCCCCGTCCCGGGGCCCGGCGATCGCTCCCAGGGCGATCCATCCGGGCACCACCAGCAGCCAGGCCCCCACCGGCCGGTCCAGCCGCAGTAACTCCAGATACGGCCGCACCCCGGCGGGGGCCCGTCCCACCCACCGGGCGGCACGGCCTTGGGCCGGGGCTTGAGTCGAGACGTGGGCCGGGGCTTGTGAGGCGACGGTCATACCGATCATGTCCCTTTCCAGGGGGGATTGCATGCCGATCGGTCCAACTTAACCCCGGCCAGGGTGAGTTACCCGTCTCTCCAGCCTAGCCGCAGCCCTCCGTGGAGCCGCTCGCGCTCACGCGCAGCGCGCGCCCCGAGGTGTCGGCGCTGTCGCTCATGCAGTAGCCGCTGACGCTCTGGAACATGACGTCGGCGGGGCTGTCGCCGCCGCGCTGGGCGGTGAAGTGGTCGAACTTCAGCCCGCTGCCGGTGTTGGCGATGACCGCCGGGCGGCCGTCGTCGTCGGCGAACCGCACCGAGCTGTCGGTGAAGGTGACACGGTCCGCGTTGTGGAGGTACCAGCCGAAGGCCGGACGGGTGCCGATGCTCTTGGGGTTGTAGTCCTTGGCGTCGTTGCTGGGCACGCCGGTGGACATGGTGTCGTTGCCGCCGGGGACGGTCAGATCGACCTTGTTGAAGGTGATGTCCGTGATGTGGTTCGCGCCCGACTCACCCCACAGGGTGGGGCTGAAGGAGGGGCTGTTGCCCGTTCCGGTGACGTTGTCGTACGTGACGTTGCTGATGTGGCCGACGCCCGGGTTGTTGCCGCAGCGCTTTCTCGTCCCGATCTTCAGCATGATGGGCGAGTGGACGCCGGTCATCGTGATGTCGCGGTAGTGGACGTCCGAGATGTTGGAGCCGTCCATGGACACCATGCCGAGGCCGGACTTGTCGGCGCCGGTGATGGTGATGTCCCGGAAGTCGTAGTCGGTGAAGTCGCCGCAGGTCTCGGAGCCGAACATCAGCGCGTTGCAGCACTTCGCGGACAGCTTGCTGTCCCGCACCTTCACATGGCCGTTGGGGAGCTTGGCGCCGAGGGCGTAGTCGCTCTTGAAGACGAGCGCGTCGTCGTTGGCGGCGATATCGGCGTCTGTGACGGTGACATTGGTGGTGCTGATGATGTTCCAGCCGTCGCGGTCGCTCGCGGTGTCGATGGCGAGGTGGTCGGAGGTCACGTCGTCGCAGCCGTTGATGAGAGCCGCGAAGTGGCCGCCGCGCCGCAGGGTGATGCCGCTGAGGGTCAGGCCCTTGCAGCGGGTCAGCGAGATGATCTTGTCGGCCTCGCCGGAGTCGGGGTTGCCGGTGATGAGGTTTCCGGCGCCGTCGATGGTGCCGGAGCCGGTGAAGCCGATGTTGGCGAGCTTGTCGCCGTAGAACATCGCGTTGTGGAAGTGGCTGTGTCCGTAGTCCTGGTAGTCGTCGTTCGGGTTGGCCTCCGGCTTGTCGTAGGTGTCCGCGCTGGACCCCAGGATGGTGGCCCCGGAGTCCAGCTGGAGGGTCACATCGCTCTTCAGATGGACCGTGTTCTTGGACTTGTACTGCCCGGAGGGGAATTCCACGATCCCGCCACCGGCGGCGTTGGCGGCGTTGATGGCCTTCTCGATCGCGCCGGTGTCGTTCGTCGAGCCGTCGGCCTTCGCGCCGTAGTCCTTGACGTCGAAGGTGGCGGCCCGGCCTGCGGCCGGGGCGGCCAGGGTGGGGGCCTGAGTCAGCCCGAAGACGATCGCGAGCACGAACACCGCTAACGCGGCGACTCTCTTCACCGTTCTCTCTCCTTCGCGTATCGGCCTTGATCGCTCATAGCGGCAGATCCGATGTATCCGAAGGTTCAACCATGATCCCTGCTATCCAGTGAGCCAAAGACGGTGGCGCGGTGCGGATAGATCGGATCTCTCACTCGGAATGTAACAGGCACAGAGAAGCTGTCAATGGGCCGGGCGCAGCCGCGCGCGTTCAGCGCAGCCGCGCCAGGCTCGATCCCCGGACCACGAGTTCGGGCTGGAGCACGATCCGCTGATGCCGGTGTGCGCCGGCCGCCTGCCCCGTCTCCTCGATCAGCAGCTCCGCCGCCGTACGCCCCATCCGGAACGCGGGCTGCCGTACGGACGTCAGGGGCACCGCGGCCGCCGCCGCGAACTCGATGTCGTCGTAGCCCACCAGCGCCACATCCCCCGGCACCGACACCCCGGCTCCGTACAGCGCCTGCAACACCCCCAGCGCCAGCAGGTCGTTGGCGCAGAAGACGGCCGTCGGCCGCGGCGACATCCCCAGCAGCCGCGCCCCCGCGTCCCGCCCCGCCGCCACATCCAGCCGCTCGACCTCCACATGGCGCAGCGCCGTCTCGCCCAGGCCCGTCTCGCTCAGGGCTTGCAGCGCGCCGGTGCGGCGGTCGTGGCACTGGGCCAGCTGCATGGGGCCGCTGACATACGCGATGGAGCGGTGGCCCTGGTCGAGGAGGTGGCGGGCGGCGAGGGCGCCGCCGGTGACATCGTCGACCGAGACCGAGCAGCCCTCCGCGCTGGGCACCAGCCGGTCGACGAAGACGAACGGGATGCCGTGCCGCCGGAACGACTCCAGGTTCCGCCCGCTGATGTCCGCCGGGGTGACCAGGACGCCGCGCACCCGCTGCTCGGAGAAGAGCCCCAGATACTCGGCCTCCTCCTCGGGGCTCTGGGCGCTGTTGCACACCATCACCCCCAGCCCCGCCTCGCGCGCCGCCCGCTCCGCACCGCTCGCCACATCCACGAAGAACGGGTTCGCCATGTCCAGCACCAGCAGCGAAATGATCCGGCTGCGCCCCGCCCGCAACTGCCGCGCCGACTCGCTGCGCACATACCCCAGCCGTTCGATGGTGGCGAGCACCCGGGCCCGGGTTTCCTCCGACACCGACTCCGGACGGTTGATGACGTTGGAGACGGTGCCGACGGAGACCCCGGCCTGGCGGGCCACCTCCTTGATGCCCACCGGCCGTGCCATCAAGCGGCGACTTCCACAAGCTCCAGGCCGGTGAGATCGGCCAGGGCGCGCAGCTCGGGCAGCAGCCGGCCGGTGGCCAGCGCCCAGTGGTGGGCGACGCCGCTCGCGCTCCAGGCGTCGGTCCACTCCCCCGGGTCGCAGCCGAAGTCGACACGGGAGGTGGTGTTGCCGATCTTCAGCAGCGGGCCGCCGACCACCTCGCCCTCGGAGGCGATGATCTTGTAGCGGCCGTCCCGGGTCTGCCCCAGGCCGACCAGGGTGACCGGGCCGTGCCGCACATCGAACTCGACGGACACGCCCCAGCCGCGTTTACCGTGGTAGACACCGAGGCCGCGCAGCAGCGGCTTGCGCTCGCTGATGGCCAGGTGGCCGGGCCCGTCATGGCCCATCTCCACCACCGCGTCCCGGAAGTTGAGCGCCTGGAGCTCGGTGAACGAGCCGCCCGCGCCCAACCGGTCGCAGATCAGCATGGCCAGCGAGGTGCGCAGCTCGTACTCGCCCGCCGCCGGAACACCGCGCGCGGTGAGCAGCGAGGAGCCGAGGATCATGCCCGCGCCCAGCTTCTCGTGGATCTCGCCGTCCAGGCCCCGGTGGTAGTACGCGAGCGAGTCCAGGTCGAAGTCGGCCACCAGCCGGTCCAGGCCGACCGCCACCCGCGCCGCCCAGGCCAGGTCCTCCTCGACGACCGAGTCGGCGAGCTCGAAGACCTCGCGGGTCTCGGCCAGCTTCGCCGCCACCTCGTCGTCCTTCACCTGCTGGACCCGCACCCGCAGATCGTCGAACTCCAGGACCTCGACATGGCCGCCGAGGTTGCCGGTGACCATGGTGAGGTCGGTGGACACGTCGTACATCCCGGGATACAGGTGTCCCATCAGCCCGTGCCGCCCGTGGCGCAGCACGGACCGCACCCCGGCAGCCCGGATCCAGCGGCCGATGCGCGCCCAGGCCCGGTCGTCCTCCAGATATCCGGACACCGACCGGAAGGGGACCCCGACCCGCTCGAAGGCGTTGGCCATCTCCGGCAGCGGACACGCGCCGCAGTAGGCGAGCCAGGCCCCGGTGTCGAAGGAGTCGTGGTCCATGGACTCGGTCGGCTGGAGGTTGATCAGCAGCACGGGGGCGCCGCTGCGCTGGGCGATCGGCACCAGCATGGTGGCCGTCATATAGGTGGTGAGGAAGCCGACGATCAGGTCGCAGTCCGCCGCGCGGAGCTTCTCGGCGGCCGCCGCGCCCTCCTGGGCGTCCGAGATGAAGCCCACGTCGACGACTTCGGCGTCGAACTCCCTCATGCGCTCGGTCACTCGGGCCGCGGAGCGGCGCAGCTGCGGGAGCAGATCGGGGAACTGGGGCCAGTACGCCCCGAGTCCGCCCGCGACCAGCCCGATCCTCGGCTTGCGCGCGACGGCGGGGAGACGTGCGGTCATGGTGTTTCTCTCACGTTCCTTTCCTGGTGCGATCGGGGGGGGCGGGCCGGGGTGTTTCCCCCGTCCCGCCCCTCCCGGGGCTACGCGAGGTGGAAGACCTCCGTCAGGGGCTTCATCGCCTCGTCCGGCTTCGCGCCGTCCAGCGCCTCGAAGAATTCCGCCATCTCCGCCTGCCACCTGGCGTTGACATCCGTCTGCGCCATGGCCGCCTGCGCGGCCGCGAAGTCGTCCGTCTCCAGATAGCCGACCAGCAGGCCGTCCTCGCGCAGGAAGAGCGAGTAGTTGTGCCAGCCGGTGGCGGAGAGGGCGTCGAGCATCTCGGGCCACACGGCCGCGTGGCGCTCACGGTATTCGTCGAGCCGGTCCTGGCGGACCTTCAGCAGAAAGCAGACGCGCTGCATGCCGGGCCGCCTCAGAAGTCGAAGTCGTCGATGTTGCCCTTGTCGAAGACGGTGGGCGGGCCGAGGATGACCTCGCCGTCCTTGCCGATGGTGTACTCGCCGAGCTCGCCGGCCTTGAACTTCTCCCCCTCCGCGCCGGTGATCTGCCCGGACGCCAGCGCCGCGGCCGCGTACGAGCCGAGGTAGCCGAGCTTCTTCGGGTCCCACAGGGAGAACTGCTCGACGGTGCCGTCCTTGACGTACTTGCGCATCTGGTTGGGCGTGCCGAGGCCGTTGATGACGACCTTGCCCTTGTACGAGGAGTCGCTGATGTACCGCGCGGCGGCCGCGATGCCGACCGTGGTGGGCGAGATGATGCCCTTCAGGTTCGGGTAGGCCTTGAGCAGGCCCTGGGTCTCCTGGAAGGACTTCTGGTCGTCGTCGTCCCCGTAGGCCGTCTTGACCAGCTTCATGTTCTTGTACTTGGGCTTCTTCAGCTCGTCCTTCATGAACTCGATCCAGGTGTTCTGGTTGGTCGCGTTCTGAGTGGCCGAGAGGATGGCGATCTCGCCCTTGTAGTCGAGCTGTTCGGCGATGTGCTGGACCTGGCTGCGGCCGATCTCCTCCGAGCTGGCCTGGTTGATGAACAGCTGGCGGCATTCCTTGGCGGTGTCCGAGTCGTAGGCCACCACCTTGATGTCCTTCTTCATGGCCTGCTTGAGCGGGCCGCACACCGCGTTGGGGTCGTTGGCGGCGATCAGGATGGCGTCCTGGCGCTGCTGGATGAGGGTGTTGATGTACGACACCTGGGACGAGGCGCTGGCGTCGGAGGGGCCGACCTCCTTGCCCTTGCCGCCGAACTCGTCGGCGGCCTTGATGCCCGCGTCGTCGACGATCTTCTCGTACGGGTTGTTGATCTGCTTGGGCAGGAAGGCGAGCTTGAGCCCCTTCTTCAGCGGGGCGTCGGGGTTGGCCTTCGCGTCTGTGGCCTTGGCGTCACCACCGTTGTTGTCGGAGGAGTCCTTCTTGGTGGTGCCGCCGCACCCCGCGAGGGTGACGGCCAGGGCACAGGCCGCGGCGACAGAGGCCGCGGCGCGGCGCCGGGAAGACGTGCGAAGGAACATGGGGAAACCTTTCGGGGAAGTGTGACGTCGTGCGTCGTCAGCTCGAGGCGGTGGCGGCGGCTCTCCGGTGGCGCCACTCGCTGACGGTCGAGATCAGACGGGGAGTGAGGACGGAGGCCACCAGCAGCAGCCCGGTGACGATCACCTGGACCTCGTTGGCCACGTCGTTGAGGGTCAGCAGGTTCTTCAGGATGCCGATGAGCAGCACCCCGGCGACCGCGCCGAACAGGGTGCCCTTCCCGCCGTCGAAGTCGATGCCACCGAGCAGTACGGAGGCGATGACCAGCATCTCGAAGCCCTGGCCGTTGTCCGCCCGGGCGCTGCCGTAGCGGAGGGTGAACACCACGCCCGCGAAGGCCGAGACGAGCCCGGTGACCACGAACAGAAGGAGCTTGATGCGCTTGACGCGGATACCGGCGAAATACGCGGCGTCCTCCTGGGCGCCGATGGCGAACAGCGACCGGCCCAGCCCCGTGGCGTGGAGCACCACGGCGGCCACGACGGCCAGCACGATGAACAGCGCCACCGGATAGGTGATGAAGGTGCCGGGGATGGTGGTGGTGTCCACCGCCCACTTGGCGTAGGTCTCGGGGAAGTCGGTGATGGCGTTGGAGCCGAGCACCACGGAGGCCAGCCCCCGGTAGAGGGCGAGCGTGCCGATGGTGACGGCGAGCGAGGGCAGCCCGACCTTGGTGACCAGCCAGCCGTTCAGCAGGCCACCGGCCACGCCGACCAGCAGAACCACGGGCACGATCGTCTCGAACGCCCAGCCGGAGTCCCACAGCTGCCCGGTCAGGGCGCTGCTCAGCCCCAGCATCGAGGCCACCGACAGATCCACCTGCCCGGCCACCACCAGCAGCGTCATCGGCAGCGCCATCAGCGCCACCTCGGCGATGTCGTTGAAGGCGAAGGCCAGGTTGTCACGGGCGGCGAAACCCTCGGTGGTGCCCAGCCCCGTGACGAAGACCGCCACCAGCAGCACACCGACCGCGGTGTCCCAGCGCAGCGCTCCGCGCAGCGGGCTCATCGGGCGCTCCTCTTCCTCAGCGCACGGGTCATGCGCACATTGACGATCCGGTCCACGCTGATCGCCGCCAGCAGCAGGGCGCCGGCGATGGCGTCCTCCCAGAACGAGTCGACCTTCAGCACGGACAGGGCGCTGCCGATGGTGGTGAGCAGCAGCGCGCCCAGCGCCGCGCCCCACACCGTGCCGACACCGCCGACGATGGCCACGCCGCCGACCACGACCGCGCTGACCACCGTCAGCTCCCAGCCGTGCGCGTTGTCCGCGACCACCGTGCCGAAGCGGGCCAGCCACAGCGCGCCCGCGAAACCGGCCACGGCGCCGGAGAAGACGTACGCGCCCAACACCCGGCGGCGGATCGCCACCCCGGCCAGCCGGGCGGCCTCCGGGCTGGAGCCGATGGCGTACAGCTCGCGTCCGCTGCGGAAGCTGCGCAGGAAGTACGCGGTCGCGGCGAGCACGGCGAAGGAGATCAGCGGCAGATACGGGATACCGAGGACGCTGCCGCTGCCGAGGTCGAGCACCGGCTGCGGCACATCGGCCGCGTTGATCTGCTCGCCCTCGGCCCACCAGTAGTCGACACCCTGGATGATGTAGAGCATCCCGAGGGTCACCACCAGCGCGGGCACCTTGCCGAAGCTGACCAGCGCGCCGCTGACCAGGCCGCAGAGCGCGCCGACCGCGATGCCGAGCAGGGCCACCAGCAGCGGGCCGTGGTCCGTGCCGGACACGAACTTCCCGCAGGCGAAGGCGGAGAGCCCCACCACGGAGCCCACCGACAGGTCGATGTTGCGGGTGACCACCACCACCGACTGCCCCACCGCGAGCAGCACCAGGATCGCGGCGTTGAGCAGCAGGTCCTTGACGCCCTGGCTGTTGAGGAAGCGGGGCTCGGCGATCCAGGTGAACAGCACCAGGAGCACCAGGGCCCCGGCGATGCTGATCTCGCGGGCGCGGAAGACGGTGTCGACCAGCGACCGCGCCGACCGCCCCGCCTCGGCCCGGGCCGTGGGTTTCTCCATGGTGGCCGTCATGCCGCAGCCCTTCCCTTGCCGGTACGGCCGGTCGCGGCGGCCATGACGGATTCCTCGGTGGCCTCGGCACGCGGGATCTCCGCGACCACGCGGCCCTCGTGCATCACCAGGACCCGGTCGGCCATGCCCAGCACCTCGGGCAGATCGGAGGAGATCATCAGCACCGCGAGCCCCTCGGCGGCCAGCGACGACAGCAGCCGGTGCACCTCGGCCTTGGTGCCGACGTCGATGCCGCGCGTCGGCTCGTCGACGATCAGCACCGAGGGTTCGGTGGCCAGCCACTTCGCCAGCACGACCTTCTGCTGGTTGCCGCCGGACAACACGCCGACGTGGTCGCTCAGCCTGCCGTACTTGAGCTGGAGCCGGGTGGCCCAGTCGGTGGCCCGCCCGCGCTCCAGGGCCCGCTTGACGAGCCCTCCGCTGCGGATCCGGTCCAATCCGGTGAGGCCGATGTTGCGCTCGATGGACATCTCCATGACCAGCCCGCGCTGGCGCCGGTCCTCGGGTACGAGCGCGAGCCCGGCGGCCATCGCGGCGTTCGGCGAACCGGGCCGCAGCGGTGTGCCCGCCACCCGCACCTCGCCCGCGTCCGCCCGGTCCACCCCGAACACGGCCTGCGCCACCTCGGTGCGGCCCGCGCCCACCAGCCCGGCCAGCGCGACGATCTCGCCCCGGCGCACCTCGAAGGACACATCCCGGAACACGCCCTCACGGGTCAGCCGGTGCACGGACAGAGCCGTCTCGCCGACCCGCGTGTCCTGCTTGGGATACAGCTCGTCCAGGTCCCGGCCCACCATCCGGCGCACCAGGTCGTCCTCGGTCAGGCCCTCCAGCGGCTCGGAGGCCACCCAGCGGCCGTCCCGCAACGTGGTCACCCGCTGGCACAGCCGGAAGATCTCCTCCAGCCGGTGCGAGATGAACAGCACGGCCGCGCCCTCGGCGCGCAGCGCCTCCACGACCGAGAAGAGCCGGGCGGTCTCGCTGCCGGTGAGGGCGGCGGTCGGCTCGTCCATGATTAGCACCCGGGCGTCGAAGGAGAGCGCCTTCGCGATCTCCACGATCTGCTGGTCGGCGATGGAGAGCCCACGCGCGGGCCGGTCGGGGTCCAGCGCCACACCGAGCCGGCTCATCAGCGCGGCCGTCGCGGAGCGCACCCCCTTGTGGTCGATCCGGCCGAGCCGCCGCCGGGGCTGACGGCCCATGAAGATGTTCTCGGCGATCGACAGGTCGGGGAAGAGCGTGGGCTCCTGGTAGATGACGGCGATACCCACGTCACGGGCGTCCGCGGGGCCGTGGAAGACCACCGGATCACCGTCGAGCAGCACCTGCCCGGCGTCGGGGCGGTGCACCCCGGCGAGCGTCTTGATGAGCGTCGACTTACCGGCGCCGTTCTCGCCGGCGAGAGCGTGCGCCTCGCCGGGGAACAGCTCGAGCGAGACGTCCCGCAGGGCCCGGACGGCGCCGAAGGATTTGTTCACCCCCTTGAGGGCGAGGACCGGAACTCCGGTCGAAACAGCCTGGCTCACGGTGTCGGTGTCTCCTTGCTTCCCGGCGAGAGCGGCCTTCCGGCCCGGGGAAAATGAAATGTTTCAAAGTCGGTGCCGGGAAGCTAGCCCGGCGATTTGCGACCGTCAAGGGGGTATGCGCCAGGTAAATCAAGTCGTTGCTGTCCCTCTTGACGCACCGCACACCGTGGACCTACGGTCCAGTAGCTTCAGCATTGAATCGTTTTTCCACGTCAGGGACCCCACCCCAGGGGTCGCACCGCTTCTTGACGCCCGGCCGTCCACACGGCTAGCGTCTGTTGAATCGTTTCATAGTTGCCTTCGAGGAGACGCATGTCTGACCTTTCGGCCGTGAAGGCGGCCCTCAAGACCCAGGCCGTCGAGACGCCGTCGTGGGCGTACGGCAACTCTGGAACCCGCTTCAAGGTCTTCGCCCAGCCCGGTGTTCCGCGCACCCCCCAGGAGAAGCTCGAGGACGCCGCCCAGGTGCACGCCTTCACCGGCGTGGCCCCCACCGTCGCCCTGCACATCCCCTGGGACAAGGTGGACGACTACGCGGCGCTCGCCAAGCACGCCGAGGAGCGCGGCCTGAAGCTCGGCGCCATCAACTCCAACGTCTTCCAGGACGACGACTACAAGCTCGGCTCGGTCACCAACCCCGACCCCGAGATCCGCGGCAAGGCGCTCGCCCACCTCCTGGAGTGCGTCGACATCATGGACGCCACGGGCTCCCGCGACCTGAAGCTCTGGTTCTCCGACGGCACCAACTACCCCGGCCAGGACGACATCGCCGCCCGCCAGGACCGCCTCTCGGAGGCCCTCCAGGCCGTCTACGAGCGGCTGGGCGAGGACCAGCGGCTGCTGCTGGAGTACAAGTTCTTCGAGCCCGCCTTCTACACCACCGACGTCCCCGACTGGGGCACGGCCTACGCCCACTGCCTCAAGCTCGGCCCCAAGGCTCAGGTCTGCGTGGACACCGGCCACCACGCGCCCGGCACCAACATCGAGTTCATCGTGGCGCTGCTGCTGCGGGAGGGGAAGCTCGGCGCGTTCGACTTCAACTCCCGCTTCTACGCGGACGACGACCTCATGGTCGGCGCGGCGGACCCCTTCCAGCTCTTCCGCATCATGTACGAGGTGGTCCGCGGCGGCGGCCTCGACTCGGGCGTCGCGTTCATGCTGGACCAGTGCCACAACATCGAGCCGAAGATCCCGGCGATCATCCGCTCGGTGATGAACGTGCAGGAAGCGACGGCGAAGGCCCTCCTCGTCGACCCGGACGCGCTGGCCGCCGCGCAGGCCTCCGGCGATGTCCTCGGCTCCAACGCGGTGCTGATGGACGCGTACAACACCGACGTGCGGCCGCTGCTCGCGGAGGTCCGCGAGGAGTTGGGGATCGACCCCGATCCCATGGCTGCGTACAAGGCCTCCGGGTGGGCGGAGCGGATCGTGGCGGAGCGGGTGGGTGGGACGCAGGCGGGCTGGGGCGCGTAGCGCCTGGCGGCGGGCTTTGTTCCCCACCCCGCCCCTTCCCGAACCATGGGGCTCCGCCCCCTGGACCCCGACCACCACCGGGGCTCCGCCCCACGGCCCCGGCGGGCGGTGGCAGGAGGCCCCCGGGCCTGCGGCCGGGGAACAGCGGCCAGCAGCCGGCACGCCGGGCCGGGGGCTCCGAACCGCCCCCGGGGAGCCGCCGCCAACGGGCCGGACGGGCCGGGCGCGGGGACGGGCACCCGGCCGCCGCCGGGAGACCAGGCGGGTCCACGTGGCGGGGCTGCGCCCCTGGACCCCGGCCAGGCACGGGGGCTCCGGCCCCACGGCCCCGGCTGGGAGAGCCCCAGGCGGAGCCGGGGCGCGCCGCACCGGAGGCATGGTTGCCCGGACCCGCCACTGGCGGGCAGTGGCACGAGAGCACCGGCCGGAACCGCCGGGCCCGGGGGCTCCGAGCCGTCCCGGGGACCCACCGCCGGGAGAACCCCAGGCGGAGCCGGGGCGCGCCGCACCGGTGGCCTGGTTGCCCGGGGCCGCCGGGCCCGGGGGCTCCGAACCGTCCCTGGGAGCCACCGCCGGGAGAACCCCAGGCGGAGCCGGGGCGGGGGATGCGCCCCGCGCGTGGACTTGACCGGGAACGTACGACCCCGCCATGGCGGGGATTGGCCGACTTCATCAACCACACGAAGAGGAAGAACATGACCGCAGAACTGCACCCCGAAGCGGCCACCCTGCTGGAGCGATCGCACCGCCTCGGGGCGGACCCCAGGAACACCAACTACGCGGGCGGGAACACCTCCGCCAAGGGCACCGCGACCGACCCGGTGACCGGGCAGGATGTCGACCTCATGTGGGTGAAGGGCTCCGGGGGCGACCTGGGGACCCTGACCGAGGCCGGGCTCGCCGCGCTGCGGCTGGACCGGTTGCGGGCGCTGACCGAGGTCTACCCGGGGGTGGAGCGCGAGGACGAGATGGTCGCCGCGTTCGACTTCTGCCTGCACGGCAAGGGCGGCGCCGCGCCGTCCATCGACACCGCCATGCACGGCCTGGTCAACGCCGCCCATGTCGACCATCTGCACCCCGACTCCGGCATCGCGCTCGCGTGTGCCGCCGACGGCGAGGCGCTCACCAAGGAGTGTTTCGGCAACCAGGTCGTATGGGTTCCCTGGCGCCGCCCCGGGTTCCAGCTCGGCCTGGACATCGCCGCCATCAAGAAGGCCAACCCCGAGGCCATCGGCTGCATCCTCGGCGGCCATGGCATCACCGCCTGGGGCGACACCTCCGACGAGTGCGAGGCCAACTCGCTCCGTATCATCCGCACCGCCGAGCAGTTCCTCGCCGAGCGCGGCAAGGCGGACCCCTTCGGCCCCGCCATCCCCGGCCACGAGCCCCTGCCCGAGGCCGAGCGCCGCGCCCGCGCCGCCGCGCTCGCCCCCGTCCTCCGTGGCCTCGCCTCCACGGACCGCCCGCAGGTGGGCCACTACAACGACAGCGCCCCCGTCCTCGACTTCGTCTCCCGCGCCGAACACCCGCGGCTGGCCGCGCTCGGCACCTCCTGCCCGGACCACTTCCTCCGTACCAAGGTCCGCCCCCTGGTCCTCGACCTCCCGCCCACGGCCCCCCTCGACGAGACGATCGCCCGTCTCAAGGAGCTGCACGCCGCCTACCGCACCGACTACCAGGCGTACTACGAGCGGCACGCCGCTCCCGACTCCCCCGCGATGCGCGGCGCCGACCCCGCGATCGTGCTCATCCCCGGTGTCGGGATGTTCAGCTACGGCAAGGACAAGCAGACGGCCCGGGTGGCCGGCGAGTTCTACGTCAACGCGATCAATGTGATGCGCGGCGCCGAGGCCGTATCGAGGTACTCCCCCATCGAGGAGTCGGAGAAGTTCCGCATCGAGTACTGGGCGCTGGAGGAGGCCAAGCTTCAGCGGATGCCGAAGCCCAAGCCCCTGGCGACCCGTATCGCCCTGGTCACCGGCGCCGGCTCGGGCATCGGCAAGGCCATCGCGCAACGTCTGGTGGCCGAGGGCGCCTGCGTGGTCATCGCGGACATCAACACCGAGAACGCCGTGGCCGTGGCAGCCGACCTGGGCGGCCCCGACAAGGCCGTCCCCGTCACCGTCAACATCACCTCCGAAGAACAGATCAAAGCGGCCTTCGACCAAGCGGTCCTGGCCTTCGGCGGGCTCGACCTCCTCGTCAACAACGCGGGGATCTCCATCTCCAAGCCCCTCCTCGAAACCACCGCCAAGGACTGGGACCTCCAGCACGACATCATGGCGCGCGGCAGTTTCCTCTCCTCCCGCGAGGCGGCCCGGGTCATGATCGACCAGGGCATGGGGGGCGACGTCATCTACATCGCCTCCAAGAACTCCGTCTTCGCGGGGCCGAACAACATCGCCTACTCCGCCACCAAGGCCGACCAGGCCCACCAAGTACGTCTCCTGGCAGCCGAACTGGGCGCACACGGCATCCGGGTCAACGGGGTGAACCCCGACGGCGTCGTACAAGGCTCAGGAATCTTCGCGGGCGGCTGGGGCGCACAGCGCGCGGCCACATACGGCATCCCCGAAGACGAGCTGGGCAAGTTCTACGCCCAGCGCACCCTGCTCAAGCGCGAGGTCCTGCCCGAACACGTGGCGAACGCGGTCTTCGCGCTCACCGGGGGCGATCTGACGCACACCACCGGTCTGCACGTCCCGGTCGACGCCGGGGTCGCGGCGGCCTTCCTGCGCTGACACGCACGTGAGGGGGCGGGGGTGCAGGGGTGGCGCCCTGGACGCTTACGTGTATTTGTGGCGCCAAGTTCCGGGCAACACCCTGCTTCCGGGCACCGGCGCCGTAAATATACGGTCCAGGGTGACAGCCCCGGAGGCCCCGCCCCCGCCCCGTACCCATGTACAGCAACCACGACCGCGAGGCCCCCGTGCCACCCACCGAAACTTACTTCGCCGCCGTCGACCTCGGCGCCTCCAGCGGCCGCGTCATGGTCGGCACGGTCGCCCCAGGCACCCTCGAACTCCACGAGGTGCACCGCTTCCCCAACCACCCGGTCCGCATAGGCGGCACCCTGCACTGGGACATCCTCGCCCTCTACCAGGGCGTCCTGGACGGCCTGCGCGCCGCGGCCGAGGCCGCCCGGGCCGCGAACACGCACCTCACCAGCGTCGGCATCGACAGCTGGGCCGTCGACTACGGCCTCCTGGGCGCCGACGGCGCGCTGCTGGGCAACCCCGTCCACTACCGCGACACCCGCACCGACGGCGCGGCCGAACAGGTCGCCACCGTCCTCCCGCCCGAGGACCTGTACGCGGCCACCGGCCTCCAGCACCTCCCCTTCAACACCATCTACCAGCTGACCGCCGCCCAGGGCAGCTCGGCCCTCGCCGCCGCACACCGAATCCTCCTCATCCCGGACCTCATCTCGTACTGGCTGACGGGCGAGGCGGGCACCGAGCTGACCAACGCCTCCACCACCCAGCTGATCGACCCCCGCACCCGCGACTGGTCCCGCCCCGTCGCCGCCGTCGCCGACACCCTCGGCATCGACCTGTCGCTCTTCCCGCCCCTCCGCAACCCCGGCGACCCGGCGGGAGAGCTGCGCCAGGAGATCCTGTCCGCCACCGGCCTCGAAGGCCCCGTCCCCGTCCCCGTCACCGCCGTGGGCTCCCACGACACCGCCTCCGCCGTCGTCGGCGTCCCCGCCACCACGCCCGACTTCGCGTACATCGCCACCGGCACCTGGTCCCTGGCCGGGCTGGAGCTCGACGCCCCGGTCCTCACCGAGGCGAGCCGGCGCGCCAACTTCACCAACGAACTCGGCGTGGACGGCACGGTCCGCTATCTGCGCAACATCATGGGCCTGTGGATGCTCCAGGAGTGCCTGCGCACCTGGGAATCGGAGGGCAGTCCCCAGGACCTGCGAACACTCCTCGACGAGGCGGCCCGAGCAGCACCCCTCCGTTCCGTGGTCGACGCCGGAGCCCCGGAGTTCATCGCCCCGGACCGGATGCCCGACCGGATCGCGGAGGCCTGCCGCCGCACCGGCCGGCCGGTCCCCCGCACCCCCGCCGAGACCACCCGCTGTGTCCTGGACTCCCTCGCCCTGGCCCACCGCCGCGCCATCGAGGACGCACAGCGCCTGTCCGGCCGTACCGTGCGCACCGTGCACATCGTCGGCGGCGGCGCGCACAACGCGCTGCTGTGCCGGCTGACCGCGGACGCCTGCGGGCTGCCGGTGGTCGCGGGCCCGGCGGAGGCCGCGGCGCTCGGCAATGTCCTGGTGCAGGCCCGGACCGCGGGCGTGGTCACCGGCGGCCTGCCCGAGCTGCGTGCGCTGCTTCACAGCACCCAGCCGCTGAGGCAGTATGAGCCTTCGGGTGATCAAGCGGCGTGGTCCCGGGCGGCCGCCCTCGTCGAGGGCGGCCGGGCCGAGGGCCAGGAGGAGGAACCGTGCGCGTAGCGCTCTTCATCACCTGCGTCAACGACACGCTCTATCCCCGCACCGGGCACGCCGTCGTCACCCTCCTCGAACGGCTGGGTGTCGAGGTCGGCTTCCCGCCGGAGCAGAGCTGCTGCGGGCAGGCGCAGTTCAACACCGGCTACCGCCACCAGACCGAGCCCCTGGTGCGCCGCTACGCTGCCGCGTTCCAGGACTACGACTACGTGGTCACCCCCTCCGGCTCGTGCGCCGCCATGGTGCGCGACAACTACCCGAGGATCGGGGCGAAGGCGGCGGCCGAGGGCCGTGGTCAGGAGCTGACCGAGCTGGCGGCCGCGGCGGTGCCCAAGACATACGAACTCACCGAGTTCATCACCGACGTCCTGAAGGTGACCGACGTGGGCGCCTACTACCCGCACACCGTGACGTACCACCCCACCTGCCACGGCCTGCGGATGCTGCGCCTGGGCGACCGGCCGCGCAGGCTGCTGTCGGCCGTCGAGGGTCTTGAGCTGGTCGAGTTGCCGGGCGCGGAGGAGTGCTGCGGCTTCGGCGGCACGTTCGCCGTGAAGAACACGGCGGTCTCGGCCGCGATGGGCGCCGACAAGGCGCGCAACATCACCGCGACCGGGGCCGAGGCGGTGTGCACGGTCGACAACTCGTGTCAGATGCACATCGGCGGGACGCTCGCCCGGCAGGGCTCCACGGTCCGCCCGGTCCATATCGCCGAGATCCTGGCGAGCACGGAAGGAGACGTCTGGTGACCGGCACCTATCTGGGCATGCCCGCGTTCCCCGACGCGGCCGCGGTCTCGACGAAGAACACGCAGCTGCGCGCCAATCTGCGGCACGCCACCCACACCATCCGCGCCAAGCGCGCCAAGGCCGTCGCGGAGCTGGACGACTGGGGCGGGCTGCGCGCCGCGGGTGCGGCGATCAAGGACCGTACGCTGCGCCATCTCGACCACTACCTGGAGCAGTTGGAGAGCGCCGTGACCGCGGCGGGCGGCCAGGTGCACTGGGCGGCGGACGCGGACGAGGCGAACCGGATCGTCACCGAGCTGGTCCGGGCCACCGGCGAGCGCGAGGTCGTCAAGGTCAAGTCGATGGCCACGCAGGAGATCGGGCTGAACGACGCGCTCGCCGAGGCGGGCATCCGCGCGTACGAGACCGATCTGGCCGAGCTGATCGTGCAGCTCGGCGACGATCTGCCGTCGCACATCCTGGTGCCCGCGATCCACCGCAACCGCACCGAGATCCGGGACATCTTCACCGACCAGATGGCCCGCTGGGGCCGCCCCGCGCCGGAGGGGCTGACGCACGCCCCGGCTGATCTGGCGGAGGCGGCGCGGCTGCATCTGCGCGAGAAGTTCCTGAACGCGAAGGTCGGGATCTCGGGCGCCAACTTCATGGTGGCGGAGTCCGGCACGCTGGTCGTGGTCGAGTCCGAGGGCAACGGCCGGATGTGTCTCACACTCCCCGAGACGCTGATCTCCGTCGTGGGCATCGAGAAGGTGGTGCCGACGTGGCAGGACCTGGAGGTGTTCCTCCAGTTGCTCCCGCGCTCCTCGACGGCGGAGCGGATGAACCCGTACACCTCCACCTGGACGGGCACGACCGACGGCGACGGCCCGCGCGTCTTCCATCTGGTGCTGCTCGACAACGGGCGCACGGACACGCTCGCGGACACCGTGGGGCGGCAGGCGCTGCGCTGCATCCGCTGCTCGGCGTGTCTCAATGTGTGCCCGGTGTACGAGCGGGCGGGCGGCCATGCGTACGGGTCGGCTTACCCGGGGCCGATCGGGGCGATCCTCACGCCGCAGCTACGTGGCACCCAGAGCGAGCTCGACGCCTCGCTGCCGTACGCCTCGTCGCTGTGCGGCGCGTGTTACGAGGTGTGTCCGGTGGCGATCGACATCCCGGAGATCCTGGTCCATCTGCGCGAGCGGGTGGTCGAGGGCGGCCCGGTGTCGGTGCACGGGACGCGGACGGTCATCAAACCGGCGAAGGGCCACGCCGCGGAGCGGGCCGCGATGCGGGCGGCGCGCTGGGCCCTGGACCACCCGGGTGTGCTGCGCGCCGGGCAGCGCCTGGCCTCCCGTACCCGCCGCTTCCATCCACGCCGGCTGCCGGGGCCGGGGCGGGCGTGGACGGACACCCGGGAGCTGCCGGAGGTGCCGGCCGAACCGTTCCGGGACTGGTGGCGCAGAACACGCGGCGACGAGGGCACGAGCGGCGAGGGGAAGAGGACGACGTGAGCAGCCGAGACCTGGTGCTGGCCCGTGTCCGCCGCGCGCTGGCGGACGTCCCGCGGACCGAGGGCCCCTCCGACGCCCCCGTGGACCGCGGCTATCTGCGGGCGCACGGGGACCGGACCACTGCGCAGACCGTGGATCTGCTCGCGGAGAACCTGGCCGACTACCGGGCGATCGTGCACCGTACGGACCCGAAGGGGCTCCCGGGCCTGATCGCCCGGCTGCTGGACGGGCGCGGCGCGACCAGCGTGGTCCTGCCGCCCGGGCTGCCCGACGCGTGGCTGTCGGCCGTCGACGCGCAGCGGGTGGCGCGGATCGCGGACACGCCGGAGCTGACCCCGCACGATCTGGACGCGGTCTCCAGTGTGGTCACGGGCTGCGCGGTGGCGGTGGCGGAGACGGGCACGGTGGTGCTGGACGCGGGCCCGGACCAGGGGCGCCGTCGCATCACGCTGGTGCCCGACCACCACATCTGTGTCATCCGGGTGCCCGAGCAGGTCGTGGACTCGGTACCGCAGGCTCTTGAGCGGCTCGATCCGGCGCGCCCGCTGACCTGGATCTCGGGTCCGTCGGCGACGAGCGACATCGAGCTGGACCGGGTGGAGGGGGTGCACGGCCCGCGGACACTGGAGGTCGTGCTGGTGGAGAGCTGAAGCCACGCAAGAGAGCAACGCGTTCAAACCACAAGAGGCCGCGCGGCGGATGCGGCCTTGCTCACATACCCGCGGTAACAGCACTCTTGAGCGGTTTGCACCGGTGCCGTTGTCAGTGGCTGCCCGTACTCTGATCTGCATGCGTCCGACTCCTACTCACCACGAACCCGCTTTACTCACCACCTCGACCGACCAGGCGAACGAGGCGATCCGGGTGTTTCTGCTCGCGCGCGCCGGCCGGGCGCTGGGCCCCCAGGAGCGGGCCGAATACGGTCGGCTGCTGAAGGACTACACCCGGGCGCTGCGGGGAGAGGTCGGGCAGGCGGCATGAGCCGCCGCGGCGCGCCGGGAGCGTGTCGCGGGTCACGCCCTGCGCTTGTGGCCTGAAGTACCCCTTGTGATGGAGCATCACCGTCCATAGGTTGTGAACTCGTTGTGCGCCCTGCCGCTTGACGCGGGGGTGGAGCGGCAGGGCGCACAACTCATCACGGGGGATCATGGGGGAATGACCACGCCATGCGCACAGCGGGAAGAGTCATGCTCGGTGTGACAGCCGTTGCGGTCGTGGGCGTTGCGAGCCTCGGCGCGTACAACCTGTACACCGGGCTCACCGGGGGCAACGAAAGTCCGGGCCACGACGGCCCGGTGACCGCGTCCGAAGTGCGGACGACCGCCCATGACTTCCTCGCCGCCTGGGCGGACCGGAACGATCTACGGGCCTCGCAGCTCACCAACGACGCCGCGTCCGCCGTGGCCGCGCTGAGCGGCTACCGCAAGGACGGCCATGTGTCAAAGCTGACGCTCAAGGCGGGCCGGGCGCAGGGCACTCAGGTGCCGTTCGACGTCACGGCCGACATCTCCTACCAGGGCACCCGCTCCACCTGGACCTATGCCTCGGAGCTGACGGTGGTGCGCGGCAGGACGACCGGCCGCCCGCTCGTCGACTGGACACCCGCCGTGCTGCACCCGAAGCTGACGGCCGAGCGCCCGGCCCTGCGCACTGGCCTCGCCGAGACGGTGTCCGTCAAAGTGGTGGACCGCGACGGCCAGGAGCTGACGGAGGATCACTACCCCTCACTCGGCCCGGTGCTGACCCAACTCCGCAAGAGATACAGCGCCGCCACGGGGGCCAGCGGCCGGATCGAGGTGTGGGCGGCGGGCGCGAGCGGCAAGCCCGCGACCACGCTCCATGTGGTGTCCAAGGGCAAGCGGGGCACCCTGCACACCACGCTCGACGCGCGGGTACAGAGCCGCGCCGAGGAGGCGGTCGCGAAGCGCACGGGCGCCTCGGTGGTCGCGCTCAAGCCCAGCACGGGCGAGGTGCTCGCGGTGGCCAACTCCGACCGTACGGAGTTCAATCCGGCCTTCCAGGGCGCCACCGCGCCCGGGTCGACGTTCAAGATCGTCACATCGGCGGCGCTGCTGGAGTCCGGTGAGGTCACGCCGGGCCGGGCGGTGCCCTGCCCCAAGACGATCTCGTACCAGCAGGGCATGACCTTCCACAACGTCGAGGACAGCGAGAATCCGTCCGCCACCTTCGCGCAGGACTTCGCCGCCTCCTGCAACACCGCCTTCGTCTCGCTGGCCGGCGACCTGTCCGACGGCGCCGTCGCGGACGAGGCGCGGGAGGTGTTCGGGATCGGGCTCTCCTGGCATGTGGGGGTGGAGACGTTCGACGGCTCGGTCCCGACGGGCGGCGGGGACGACAAGGCCGCCGCGCTGATCGGGCAGGGCAAGGTGCAGATGAATCCGCTCACCGTGGCCTCGGTGGCGGCCACCGCCCAGACCGGCGCGTTCCGGCAGCCGGTCATCGTGCCGCGGTCCCTGATCAGCGAGAAGAAGGCGACGGCGGAGCGCAGTCTGAGCCCGGCGGCGGTCCAGCAGCTCAAGAGCATGATGCGGCTCACCGCCACCAGTGGTACGGCGGCCCGCGCGATGGCGGGGCTCACCGGGGACATCGGGGCGAAGACGGGCTCCGCCGAGATCGACGGGCAGCCGACCACGAACGCGTGGTTCACGGCGTACCGGAACGACATGGCGGCGGCGGCCGTGGTCACGCAGGGCGGCCACGGTGGTGACGCGGCGGGCCCGGTCGTCCGGGACGTCCTCGCGTCCCACGGTTAGCGCCTGCGGCGGGCCTTTCCCCACCCTGCCCCTTCCCGCAACCGGGGCTCTGCCCCCCCCCCCCCGCCGCAACGGCGAGCACACCCAAGAAAAACCAAAAAC